>DATCGK010000214.1:0-2219 GCA_036508975.1 Candidatus Limnocylindrales bacterium | reverse complement strand
GGGCCCTGGCCGGCGCGTTCATGGGGGTGCTCTTCCTCCTCGGCATCGTCGCGATCGCGGTCATCGGCCTGCTCGCGTTGTTCTTCCGCCGCTGGTGGCTGACCGCCTCCTTCGTGGTGGGCGCCGGGTGCCTGCTCGGCTTCGTCGGCGGGGCGTGGCTCACCAACGCCGCGGGGCTTGGGTACAAGTACACGTGGCCCTCGATCTCGTTCCCGTCGCCTCCCGTCTACCTCCACGCGCAGGGTGAAGCCTCGGCGCGGCTCGACGGTATTGCCGGCTTCGCGACGCATTCAGGCAGCGCCGCCTGCACCTCCGGGCCCGGTTCGCAGGTTGTCGCAACCGTCGACGTCTGGGACGCGGGTGAACTGCAGGGTGCGATGTACCGGGGCGACCTGCATATGCACGTGGCCGGCATCGATCCGGGCACCGTCGGCGTCTCGGTCTTCTTCTGGTCGAGCTCGATGACCGGGTCCCCGCCGCAGTGGCACGGCCAGGGCCGGCTCGTCACGGACGAGCCGTCGGCCGGTCGGGTGGCGTTCGAGCACATGGCACTTGATAGCGGCGGCCAGCCCGCGGCGGGCACGTGGCCGGCCGAGCTGTCGGGCGAGATTTCCTGGTCGTGCGGCCCCTGGTCCAGCGTGCCGGCGACGCTGGGCCCCTAGGCCCGGCCAATCGTGGCAAGGGGCGAAAGCGCCCTAGACAGCGGGGGTTGAACGGAGTACGCCGCATCCCAGTTGGCGGGAGGCTCTGACACGCGGTCCATATCCGGCCGCCGGGACCGCGCCGAGCCACTGGCGAGACTGGACGCACGACCCAGCACCTGAGACGATCCGCCTGGTGAACGACAACCGCGTGGTCACCGCAGCCCAACGACCCGATCTCATCGACGCGATGCGAGCTCTGGGGGCGTCTCCTTGGCCAGAGTTCCTCGTCGGCCATGACGAGGTCGTGAACGATCTCTGGGACCGTCTGTACGAACTCCTCCCCGCCTATCAGTTCGCCCTGGCCGACCGTGATCGCGACGACCTGATCGCCGTCGGCAACTGCGTGCCCATCCGCTGGGACGGCGACCCCTCGACGCTGCCGCTCGGAGGCATCGACGCCGTCCTCGAGAACGGCGTGGCGACGCTCAAGGCAGCGGCAGCACCCACAGCCGCGTCGGCCCTGATGATCGTGGTCGAGCCCGGCCAGCTCGGGCGCGGGCTGAGCCGGGCCTGCATCGAGGTCATGCGCGGGATCGCCGCCGACCACGGGCTGGCGAGCCTCGTCGCGCCTGTGCGTCCGACCGAGAAGCACCGCTATCCGCTGATCCCGATGGAGCGATACGCGAGCTGGCGACGCGCCGACGGCTCGCTCTTCGACCCCTGGCTGCGGACGCATGAGCGGGTCGGCGGGTTCGGCGCGGGCGTCGCGCCCTCGTCGATGACGGTCCGTGGCACCGTCGCCGAGTGGGAAACCTGGACGGGCCTGCCGATGCCAGGGACCGGGTCCTACGTGGTGCCCGGGGCACTCGTGCCGGTCGAGATCGACCGAGAGCGTGACGTGGGCCTGTACGTCGAACCCAACTACTGGATGGTCCACCGCACCGGGTAACCACGCTCATCGGTGAACGGCGGGGCTGGACGCATGCACGCGGGGCGCGACGCTCGTTCCCGGGACTTCGCTCTCGGGAAGATGCACGGGGTGGGGCGGTCTGCCGGATCCCGAGGTCGGTGGCGTCCGGAGCTGCCCCTCGTGGATGATCCCCACTTCTCGAGTCAGGGTCGCGGCGACGGGTCAGCTGGAGGGCGACTGCGTCCAGCATCGTCTGGCCGCTGAGCACGGAAGGTGGACAGGAGGCGGACAGGTAGCGGACAGGTCCGGGGCCAGGCCGGGCAGGCTCTGGTGTTGGGCGGGTCTGGGGAGCCGGCGGGCGCGAGGGGTCGGATACCCGCTAGAGGGCCGGGTCGTCGCCGAGGACGATGTCGAGCACGCTGTCGTGACCGCTGGACGTGGCCTCGAGGAGCCGCCGCGAGCGTGGCTTGTCCGGACGATGTCCGTCGCCGCCCTTGCGGTAGTCAGGGCCGGGATCAGGGAGAGCTGCCCGCCCAGATGATCGGGCATGAGCAGGATGTCGTAGCCGAGCTCCTCGGCCCGCCGCGCGGAGGCGACCCACGCCTCCGCTGAGGCGGCCCGGCTCATCATCACGCCGGAGCGAAAGGGGTGCACAGGCGCACGGT
>DATCGK010000213.1:0-5882 GCA_036508975.1 Candidatus Limnocylindrales bacterium | reverse complement strand
GGAGTCGATCGAGGGGTAGGAGGCCGCGGGTGACCACTCTCGTGCCGATCAGCAGGATGGCGACCTTGAGGAGGAGCCAGCCGACGATTGCCGCGCCTTCCGGGACGGTGAGCGCCGGGACCGTCAGCGCGGCCGCGAGGGGCGAGTAGAGGTATCCGTCAACCGTTCCGAACGTCCCGTCGAGAAGAGCCCGCGCCGCCAGCAGGTTGCGGTGCGCGTCCGCGGCCCACGCGGTACCCGCGATGGACAGGAGGAGGACGACGCCCATGACGACCGAGAAGCCGGCCAGCGCAAGGAGCGCCGGTCGCATCGCTGCGCGCCCTGGCTGCCGGTCGAGCCAGGCGCCTGTCACGGCTCGCTTCCGTGCGTCGCGACGCCCGTAAGCAGCGGCGCCGGCGCGGAGACCCGTGACGGCCACGATTCGGCGGGCACGAGCACCGCAAGCGCGAGCACGAGGCCGACCCACATGGGGAACGCGAGCACCAGGGCGATGGGCGCGATGATCGCCAGCCCGAGAGCGGCGCGCGGCGAGGCCAGGACGGTCGCGGGAGCGGCGACGAGCAGCAAACCCGCGCCGTAGATGAGCGTGTATGGCGCCAGGAGGAGCCCGACGCAGGTCGCCGCGAGGAGGCCCGGCCAGTGGCCGCGTCGGAGCGCGAGCAAGAACCCACCGGCGGCTACAACCGCGCCGGGGATCGCGATGACCGGGGGCAGCGACCAGAGGGCCAGGTTGATCACGTCGCCGCTGGTGAGGTAGGCAGGAGCCCGCAGCGCGTCGACCCACGTCGTGTACGCAGTCGGTCCCGCGAGCGCCAGCCCGACCAGCGTGGCGAGGGCCGCGGTCACCAACGCGCCGACCAGCGCCCGACGGTGCGCGACGGCAAGCCAGACAAGCACCGGCACCAGCTGGGGCTTCGGGGCGGTGGCCAGGACCAGACCCAGTGGGATGCCGGTCACGATGCGATCCGGGGTCCACGCGAGCGCGGCCACCGCCGCGAGCACGATGACCGTGACGTTGCCGAGCTCGAGGTCGTACAGGATGGGCAGGAAGGCCACGACCGCCACGCCGAGGAGGAGGCGGTCGATGCGGCCGAGTTCACGGGTCGCGATGGCCGTTCCGACTACCAGAAGTGCGATCTTCAGGGCCAGCCACGCGACGACGGCGACATCGGTCGGGAGCGCCACGGCGGGCACCGTAAGGGCGGCGGCCAGGGGCGAGTAGAGATAGTCGGCATCGGACCCGAAGGCGCCGTGCTGGAGCGCGACGGCCGCAGCAAGGTTCCTATGTGCATCGACGGCCCAGACGTTCTGAGCCGTGCGGACGACCGCGAAGCCGCCGACAAGAGCCGTGAGGAACGCCAGCCCGACCAGGGCGGGACGACGGGCGACAGCCCAGCGCGCGAAGTGGATCGTCACGCAGGCCTCAGTAACGTTCCCATTCGGGCATCCTAGCGCCAGTCATCGCGCCAGAATGGCGAGGATGACCAGGGAGGCTGCGGCTGAGTGAAGAAGCGAAGACGCAGATCGCGCAGGCAGTCGATCGCCGTTCTGGGCCTCGCCTTCGCGGCGGCTGCCGTCACGACATCGGCGCTCCTGTCGCTCCTCGCGTCGTACCCGCGGTTCGTGGACATCGAGATCCCGCTTCGGGCCGCGGATCGCTGGATCCACGTAGGCCAGCCGTACCTCGCCTCAAGCTTCCTGGCGGCGGTCGGGTACGACCTTCCGTTCCTCTACCCGCCGGTCGTGCTGCCGTTCCTGGCCCCACTGACCTGGCTGCCGAGGGAGATCGTTGTGGCCGTCTGGTGTGCCGGCGTGCTCGCGGCGGCCGTGTTCTCGTTGCGGCGCCTGGGGGTCTCGTGGCTCATGGTGCCGCCGATCCTTGCCTGGCCGCCGTTCGCCGAGGGGATCCTCGGAGGGAACGTCCAGGTCCTGCTGGCGGCGGCCTTTGTCGCCGTCTTCTGTCCGGGCCCGTCGCCGCGCCTCGGTCGCGGAGGCGACCTGCGAGCCGGGATCCTGGCCACGCTCGTCCCGCTGTTCAAGGTGTCGCAGCCCCACGCCTGGTTCGGGCTCCTGCGCGTCCGGCCACGGGCGGCGGTGTTCGGCGCCCTCGCCGTCGCCGGGATCGTCGCCGCAACGCTGCCGCTCGTCGGCACGCAGCTCTGGCTCGACTGGGTGGAACAGCTCAAGCGCGCGGCGGACCCGGCGTGGCCGCTGGCCGGCGCATCCCTGACGGCCGGGCTCCCCGCCGTCGTCGGCCTGGCAGTGCTGGGCGCCACCGTCGCAGCGACGTTCGTCGTTCCACGGCCGCGCCTGGCGGCCTGGGTCGGGGCGCTCACCGTGCTGGGCGCACCGTCCCTGCGGATGTTCGGGGTCCTCTTCCTGTTGCCCGCCCTGGTCCGGATCCGTCTCGAGATCGCGCTCGTCGCCGCGCTGTTGATCGCCACATACACCCTGCAGGGACTGTGGGCGGGCATCGCGGTCACCGTCGTGGGCCTGCTCGGCGCCGAGCGCTACGCGTCCTTCCAGGAGTACCCGGAGGCGGCGGCCACCTGACGTCGCTCCCGCCAGATCGGCCAGAGCGCCGCGAGGACCGCGAAGCCGCTCGGCCACAGGATCGGAAGCGCGAGCGTGGCACCCACGGGCACGGTCCAGCGCCGATCCGTGAGGCCGCCCCAGGCGACCAGTGCCAGGGCCGCCGGGACCCGGATCCAGAGCGGGACCGGCAGGGAGAACTGGTTGAGCGCGGCGCCGGCGGCGGTAGCCCCGAGGCTGTCCCGCAGCCACGAAATCCAGAGTCGGCCGTCGATCGCGAGCGACACGGCAACGAGCGCCGCGGTGACGCCGAGGGCGATCGCGAGGGAGCGCCACTCGCGGCGGACGGCGAACCAGGCCAGCCCGACCCCCGGCGTCACCTTCGTGAGCAGCACGAAGGACCAGGCGGCGGGGTAGCGGAAGCCCAGCCAGATCGCCGCGGCCATGAGCAGGTGGACGTTCCCGTGGTAGAGCTCCAGCGCGACGGCCGGGAAGGCGAAGACCGCCAGCACGGAGCGGACGGAACCCAGGCCCAGCCAGGCGACGGTGCCGACAAGCAGCCCATCCCAGAGCAGCAGGAACTGCCAGAACGCCGCCATGCCGAACGGCGCGAAGAGGCGCGCGATCACCGGCGAGTACGTGAACGCGCCCAGCGCTCCCGCTGTCCGAGCATAGGGGTCAGCGAGGTTCACGGACCAGTAGCCGAACGCGTCGAACCCGAAGGTGCCGGCGCTCGGCGCGACCACGAGGAACAGGTAGCCCGCGAACAGGAGCCCCGCCACGATCGCGCCGTCGCCGGCGGCCCGGAGCACTGGAGATGCGGACCGGCGGTGCATATCGGGCATCGTAGACGCCCCGTGGCGCGCGGCGCCCAGTCGATGGGGAGCACGTGGGCAACCTTGACGAGTAGCCCATCCGTAGGGGGTCGCGCGCAGCGTGGGCGGTGCTACCGTGCACCATCGTGCGGAAGCCCTACCTGCTGTTCGTGCTCGCCGTCGCCGTTCGGGCGCTCCTGTTCCTCCATTTCCCTGATCCCGCGTACCCGGATTCCTACTACTACGTGGACGTCGCCCGGAGCCTCGCCGCGGGCCACGGGTTCAACATCGACTTCATCTGGATCTTTGTGGAGGTCGGCGGGAAGATTCCCGCCAACCCGGTCCTGCCGGTGCCGGCCAACGCGCACTGGATGCCCCTGGCCTCGATCGTCCAGGTCCCGTTCATCTGGCTCCTGGGCCCCACGGCACTCGCGTCGTCGCTGCCCTTCATCCTGCTGGGCGCGCTCTCCGCGCCGATGGCCTGGGCGCTGGCGCGCGACGCGGGCGCCAGCGAGCGGGTGGCGCTCGGCGCCGGCCTCCTGACGGCGATCCCGGTCCTGGCGACGCCCTTCATGGCCCAGCCCGACAACTTCGGGCTTTACCAGCCCCTCGTGGTCGGCGCGCTGTGGGCCGGCGGGCGCGGCTTGCGGGGCCATGGCCGGAGCTTCGCCCTGGCGGGTGCTCTGGTTGCCCTGGCAACACTCGCCCGCTCCGACGGCATCCTGGTGGGGGTGACCCTTGGGCTCCTCTTCCTGGTCGACCGCTGGCAGGCCTGGCGGAGCCGGGGCTCCAGGCCGCCGGCGATCCCCGTGTGGGCCGCGGTCGCCTGTGCCGGGCTCTTCCTGCTGGTCGCCGGGCCATGGTTCGCCCGCCAGCTGGCCGTCTTTGGCAGCCTGTCGCCCTCCTCGGCCACCGGCAAGGTGCTGCTGATCCGGACCTTCTCCGAGTGGAACAGCTTGACGATCCCCGCCACGCTTGACCACTTCCTTGGCCAGGGCCTGGGTCCGCTGATCGCCAGTCGGGTGGGCGGGCTGGTTGCGGCCGTGACGATCTACGCCGTGCTGGTGGGAGGCGTCATCCTGGTCCCCTTCATGCTCGTCGGCGGCTGGTTGCGGCGGCGCTCGCCGGACTTCTCGCCGGCTCTCGCCTACGCCGGGATCCTGTTCGCGTTCAACGCCGTGTTCTTCGCGGTGCACGTCCCGGGCGGCACCTTCATCCACTCGGCGATCGGGCTGGCGCCGCACACGTACGTGCTCGTCATGGAGGGGGTCGCGGCGTCCGTCGGGTGGATCGCGGCCCGCCGGCGGAGCTGGGACGCGGAACAGGCGACACGCTTCTTCTCGGGCGCGACGGTGGCCTTCGCCGTCGTCGCGGCAACCGCAGCTTCGCTCACTACGCACGCCGTCTGGGCGAGCCGTGTCGCCGACCACCAGTTCGCGGCGGCGGCGTTGGACGCGGCCGGTGCACCGCTTACCGACCGGGTCATGTCGATTGACGCCTCTGGGACGCGCTACTGGAGCGGCCGGGGCGGGGTCGTGCTGGTGAACGATCCACTCCCCACGATCGAGCAGGTCGCCCGCGCCTACCAGGTCCGCTGGCTGATCCTGGAGCGCTCCGATGCCGTGCCCGCGGTCGCCCCGATCCTCGACGGTGCCGCCCGACCCACCTGGATCGGGCCGCCGGTGGCCTCCCGGCCCGCGCTGCCCTCCCCCGACGGCACCGCGCGCCCGTCCGGGGCGGTGGATCTGGCCGTCTACCCGGTCTGCGTTGCGCCGGATGACACGCGGTGCGCGGGCGGAGCGGCCTTCGTGCCCATGGCCGGCAGCCTGCCCTGAGGCGGCCGTGACTCGCCGCGAGGCCTGGCTGAGCGCGATGGGGATCTTCCTCGTCGCCCTTCTCGTGCGAGCTTGGGCGGCCGCCCAGATGCCGTTCCCGACCCCCGAGGACGCGACGTACTACTGGGGGGCGGCCCGAAATCTCGTCGACGGCAACGGGCTGACCGCCAACGCCCTGTGGAGCTACGCGACCCCCGCGCGGGATGCGTCCGGCGGCTTGAGCCTGGGATTCCCCCGCCCGGCCTTCGAGATCTGGCTGCCGCTCCCAACGCTCCTCGCGGCGATCCCGATGGCGCTGCTTCGCTCGACGTCATACGGCGCCGCGCTTGTCGTCCCGGTGCTCACGGGCGCCCTCGTCCCCGTCCTCGCCTGGCGCGTTGGCGCGGACCTCGCGGCAGAGCGCGCCCTCGCGCCCGAGCGAGCACGCACGCTCGCGCTGGGCAGCGGGCTGGTGGCGGCCGTCAGCCTGCCGCTGGTCCTCTCGTCCGCGGTGCTGGATTCGACGGCGCCGTTCGGCGTGGCAGCCCTGGCCGCCTGCCTCCTGGGGACGCGCCTCCTCCGCGAGCCGCGCGGCGCCCGGGCTCGCGACCCGCGCCTGGTCGGCCTGGGGCTGGCGCTGGGATGGGCCGCTCTCGCCCGCAACGAGGCGATCTGGGTTGCGCTCGCGTGGGCGGCGCTTACCTGGTGGCAGGGCCCCGTC
>DATCGK010000212.1:0-2336 GCA_036508975.1 Candidatus Limnocylindrales bacterium | reverse complement strand
TGGATGGTCCCCTCGGACAGGTGGAGCGTCCGGGCGATCTCCCGGTTGGTGTGGCCGATGGCGGCCAGGAGCAGGACCTCCTGCTCGCGCCCGCTCAGGTCCTCGTACCGATCCTCGAGCGCGCCCCGCGGGGACTTCAGGACGTACGTGTTGACCATCCGGGTCACGATCGACGGGCTGACATAGGTCTGGCCGCGGGCCACGGACCGCAGCGCCGTGATGACGTCCGCCGCTCGCGCCTCCCGGGTGAGGAAGCCGTCGGCGCCGGCCCTGATCGCGAGCGAGAACTGCTCGCTGCTGCTCCGGCACTCCAGGGCGAGAATCTTCGCGGCCGGCCTGGCGGCGCGAATCGACTCGATGGACTGGAACGACGTGCACCCCGAGCGGTCGAACGGGAGGCACTCCGCGATCACCACGTCGGCAACCGACCGAGCCACCTCCTCGCCCAACGCCTGGGGGCTCTCGACCTCGCCGATGACCTCCATGTCCTGTTCGGCGTCGATGACCTCGCGCAGCCCTGCGTTGAGCATCGGGAACTCGAAGATGGCCAGGAGCACGCCCAGCTTCATCCCGTTCCCCGGTTTCGGCCCATTCGATCGCAGCGTCATGGGCGGACGCCCGTCGCGGACGCGACCAGCGGCCAGCGGACCCCCTCGGGTACCGCACCCGTGGAATTCGTGTTGAACGGCGCGGTCACCGGCAGCACCTTGTCCGCGTGGCAGCGGGCGCAGTAGACCGGCTGGTGGCAATAGGCGCAGGCCTGGTTGCCCTGGTTGCGGATGACCTGGGCATGGTTCGTCATCATCTGCTCGTGCTGCACGGTCACTGCCCCCGTCTTGTGGCAGTTGACGCAGTAGTCACGGGCATGGCACTCGCCACAGCTCTGGCTTCCCGGATCCACGGAGGTCGCGACGCTCTTGTGGTTGAAGACCCACAGGGGGTCGACGTGCGTCGACGGCGGCTGGCCGAGGGGCAGGCTGGCGATCGCCGTCCCGATCTGGGGGAACGTGTGACACGTGTCGCACGTGTAGGGGATGACCTCGGACGTGACCGCACCGTTCTTGACCAGGAAGTGCCCGCCGTCATGGCAGCGGAAGCAGCCGGGGAAGTCGAGGTGACCCAGGTTGTCCGGGTAGGAGGCCGCGGTCACCTTCATGTCCGGCGTGGCTGCGAGGCGGTAGAGCAGCTTGAGCTCGGTCTTGGCCTGGTCGATCGCTGCGGCCTTCGTGCTGGCCACGGCCGGGTAGTTCAGCGTGTAGAAGCTGCCGAGGTTGTCGATGGCCGTGTCCGCGGACGCCAGGTCCGGGAAGACGGACCAGAGGAGCTGCATCGCCTGACGCTTGATGTAGGGGAGCGTGGAGTCGATCTGGCCGGCGGTGAGCGCGGCGTCCGTGCTCAGTCCCGGGTTGGGGATCGGGTGCCCCACCCGGTTGTGGCACGTGATGCAGTCGACGGTCCGGGTCGGCTCGGTGGCCTTGATCTTGGCGATGTCGGGCCCCACGTCCTGGGCGACCCCGATCTTATCCTGGGTGATGAATTCCTCGACGGTTCCGTCGGCCGCGGTGAACGTGACGTAGTCGATCTTCTGGGAGTTGGCGTCGGGGCTCCGGAACTCGACGTCCGTGAGCACGTGCCAGTGGACGCTCTGCTTCACGTCGTTGATGTTGCCGGAGGTGGGCCGGATCATGAGGCCCACGAACTGGCGGGTGTTGTCCTGGTCCTCGGTGAAGGTCGTCCGCGTCACGAGGTTGACCGTGGCCAGGCTCGCGAGCGCATGGCAGCGCTCGCACGTGTCCGCCACCGGCGGGAGCTCGCTGTGGTCCGGGGGTGGCACGGGCTTCGGGTACAGGCCCGTGATCACTTCGATCAGCTGCTTCGTGCCGTTGAGCTTCGCCTTGATCCAGCCGTCGATCCCGGGCTCCACGTGGCACTCGCCGCAGGTGACCTCCCGGTGCGGGCCGGCAGCGTAGGCAGCCAGCTCGGAGCCCATCTGGTGGCAGCGCCCGCAGAAGTTGGCAGTCTCCGTCCACTGGATGACGGTGACGCTCGCCCAGATGAAGTAGAACCCCAGGGCCCCGCCCACGACGAGGAGGGCGAAGATTCCCCTGCGAGACCGTGGAAGCCGGAAACGGGGGCGGCCCGGAAGGCGGCCCCGCAGCCCGCGCCGCCGGACAGGTGTCGTTGTCTCGCCCGCCGGCGCCTCCTCGGCCGGCGGCAGCGCGGCGGCCGGCTCGACGGAGGGAGGCTGGATGGCGCCCGGCTCGCCGCCGGACGGCACGGACGCGGCGCCTGGGGCGCGCGTTCCGGGCTCGCTCATGTGGGTGACTCCGTCAGCC
>DATCGK010000211.1:0-3157 GCA_036508975.1 Candidatus Limnocylindrales bacterium | reverse complement strand
GCGATCCGCTTCGGTCGTGGTGAGGACGTGGCTGGCCGCGAAGCCCCACGCTCCGTCGACGAGGACGCGGACGCCGAACCCCTCGCTCTCGTGGAAGGAGACGCCCGCCAGGACGCCGCTCTTGACGTCGATCGACTCTTCGAGGCGCCGGACGACCCGCACGTCGGCGTAAGTCGCTCCCCTGCCTCGGGCGGTGTCGAGCGCCCGGTCGGTGATCTCGCGCATGCTGAAACGGTAGCAGGAGTGCCGGGCCCGACGGGGGGCCGGCGCGGTGGAACCCACCAGCCGGCCGAGAGGGCTCGTGTCGGCCGGGGCTCGGCGCTGGCCCCCGTTCTCATCGGCCGGCTCCATATCGATCACGCCCACCAACGGAACCTCCGCCGGCAACGCCCGGTGCGGGCGTGGTGACCGCGGCCGTCGCACGCGGCTAGAGTGACGGTGTGGTTGCCATCGAACCCGCCCCGCCGGCCGATGCTGCCGACCCCGCCCGGCCGCGGGACCCTTCCCGGCCGGCCGAACGGCTGCGCCGAGGGTCGCCCACCCCGCGAGTCCGCGTGCTCGAGTTGCTGGCGGCCGCGGTCGCCGTGGTCGGCGGCGTCGTCGTCCTGCTGACGCACCCGTTCATGGTGGACCTGGAGATCCCGCTCCGGGCGGCCGAGCGCTGGGTCCACGGCGGCGAGCCGTACCTCGCCTCCGCCTTCGCCGCGCCGGAGGGCTACGGTCTCCCGTTCCTCTACCCACCGCCGGTCCTCCCGTTCCTCGCGCCGCTCCTTGCCCTGCCGCGTGTCGTGGTCGACGCCGCCTGGCTCGCCGCCACCCTCGGCGCCGCGATCTTCGTCGTGCGCCGCCTCGGCGTGCCGTGGCGCGCCGTCCCGATCGTCCTCTGCTGGGTGCCGTTCTCGGAGGGCCTCGTGGGCGGCAATGCGCAGGTGCTCCTGCTTGCCGCGTTCGTCGCGGTCTTCTTCGACCCACCCGCCGGCCCGTGGCGGCCAGCGCCGCGCGATCCGCGCGATCGGGGCCGGCCGGCGATCGCCGACGGCGTTTTCGCAGCCGTCACGCCGGCGCTCAAGCTCACGCAGCCGCACGCCTGGGCTGCGCTCCTGCGGCGACGGCCGGTGGCCGCGCTCCTGGGTCTGGCCGTGATGGTGGCAGTCGCGTCCGCCACGTTGCCGCTGGTGGGCGTCGGCGCCTGGCAGGCCTGGATCGCGCAACTCGGCCGGGCCGCGGATCCCGCGTGGGCGCTGCGCGGGTCGTCGCTGGTCCAGTTGCTGCCCGGGATCCTGTCGCCGGTCGCGACGGGGCTCACCGTGCTCCTCGTGCTGGCCGCTCCGACCCGGCGACTCGGCGCCGCAGCCGGCCTGCTGCTGGTGCTGGGTGCGCCATCGCTGCGCTCGTATGGCGTGCTCTTCCTGGTCCCCGCGGTGCTCGCCGTGCGCCGTGACTTGGCGCTGGTGGTGGTGATCCTCGTGGGCACCGGCGTGATGGCCGGGATGTGGGCGGGGATCCTGCTTGTGACGCTCGCCTTCGTGGCCGGCGACCGGCTCGATGCGTTCCTCGCCGGCATCATGGAACGGCTGGGACGGCGGGCGCCGGCGCGCTGAGCCGGGCACCCGGCGCTCGGCTGCCGCGACAGCCCGCGTGCAGTCGCCCGGCGGTCCGCGTCACTGACGCTCCGTGCGCTCCGGCTCCACCTGCTCCGCGTGGCCCGGCCGGCTCGACCCGCGCACCAGGCTGGTGACGATCCCGACGCAGCAGACGGCGGCCGCCACGACGAAGGCGTCGTGGATCGCCCCGGCGAGCGCCACGTTCTGCAGTGCCGCGGTGGGAGCGCCACCTCCCAGCTCGGCCAGGTGGACGGGGAGCCGCGTGGCCACGATCGCAGCGCTCAACGCGATCCCGAGGGCCTGGCCGTTGACCCGCATCTGGGCCAGCGTGCCGGACGCCGTCCCGATGCGCTGCCGCGGCACCGAGCCCAGCACCGCGCTGCTGTTCGGGCTCATGAACATTCCCTGGCCAAGGCCCAGCAGGACGAGCCGCCAGACGAGGTCCGCCAGGCCGAAGTCGACCGGGAGCTGGGTCAGGCTCAGGAGGCCGAGGGCCATGATCGCCATCCCCGCGCTGGCCGGGATTCGCGGTCCGAAGCGGTCCGACGCCGTCCCGCTGAAGGGCGCCACCAGGGCCATCGTGATCGGCACTGGCGTGAGCAACAGGCCGGCCTCGACCGGCGAGAAGCCGCGTCCCTGCTCGAGCAGGAACGGCAGCAGGAAGGTTGCGGTGAACAACCCCGAGAACGCCACGACGACGCTGGCCAGGCCGGCCGAGAAGGGCCGGATCCGGAAGAGGGCCAGGTCGACCATCGGTTGGATCGAGCCACGCTCCGCGGCGACGAAGGCCGCTCCGAGCACGACGAAGGCCACGAGGAGAGCGATGATCGCCGGACTGGTCCAGCCCCACTGCTGCCCGTCGCTGAGGGCAAGCAGGAGCGCGAACAGGGCCAGGCCTGAAAGGGCGGCACCCCGCAGGTCGAACGACTGGCCTTTCCCCGGTGTCTCGGCCGGGAGCACGCGGGCCGCCCACAGGATCGCGAGCAGGCCGATCGGCGCGTTGATCAGGAAGATCGCCCGCCAGCTGGCGACCTGGGTGAGGACCCCGCCCAGGGCGGGCCCGAGGCTGAGCCCGACCGAGACGCTGATGGCGTTGAGGCCCAGGGCTCGTCCGCGCTCGCGTGCGGGGAACGTGCGGGCCACGATCGCCGGGCCCATGGCCATGATCATCGCGGCGCCCACCCCCTGGACGACGCGGAAGCTGATCAGCCCCACCTCGTTCGGGGAGGCGCCGCAGCAGATGCTCGCCAGCGTGAAGATCGCGAAGCCGACGAGGTAGACGCGCTTGAAGGTCAGGACCTCGCCGAGCCGCCCGACCGGGAGCAGCAGGCACCCGACGACCAGCAGGTAGGCGACGACCACCCATTCGACGGTCGTCAGGTCGACCCGGAAGTCGTCCTGGATCGCCGGCAGGGCGATGTTGACGATGCTGCCGTCGAGCGTCGCCATGAGCGAGCCGAGCGACACGCTCGTGAGGATGAGCCACTTGCGTTCCATCACTGCCTGGGTGTCCCGATCGAGCACGCCTGTTCGGCGAACGGCCGGCGGCCGAT
>DATCGK010000210.1:0-3946 GCA_036508975.1 Candidatus Limnocylindrales bacterium | reverse complement strand
ACGCGCCCTGCCGGTCCGTGTAGGCCGGGCCTGCTCCCAGCACCGTCAGTCGCATTCCACGCTCCTGTTTCGCACGAGGGGAGCGTAGCGCGCCCGGTAGGTCCAGGTCAGGGCTTCGCGGTGGCCCGCGACGGGGGTGTGCGCGGGGCTGTCCGGCGCTGCGTGTCGTCCGGCGCCTTCGTGGGCCCGGGGGCGGGGGTGTGGTCTGGCTTGGGAGTTGCTTCGGGCTCCGGCGTGGCAGCCGCGTGCGTCCCGGCCGGGGTCCCGTTGCCGCCGCCGTTCGCGCTTCCGTTGCCGCCGTTCGCGCTTCCGTTGCCACCGTTCGGATCGCCGTTTGCGTTCGGATCGCCGTTGCCGCCGCCGTTTGCGTTCGGATCGCCGTTCCCGTTTGGATCGCCGTTCCCGTTTGGATCGCCGGTCCCGTTTGGAGCCCCGATCCCCCCGCCCGCGCTCCCGTTCCCGCCGCCCGCGTTCGGGTTCGCGTTCGGGTTCCCGTTCGCGCCCCCGGCACCGTCGCCGGGCTGGCTGGCCTTTGTCGCGGTCAGGCGGCCGATGGCACTGTCGCTGGCGGCAAGCGCGCGATCCAGCCCGCCCCGTGCCGACGCAGGCGCCGCGGCTGCGACGCGGGCAAGCACGGCAAGGTGGGAGGCGACCGCCTCGAGCGCCCGGTCCGCCGGCTCACCGGTGGTGGCGCCGAGGGTGTCGACCGTCCGCTCGTAGGCCACCAGGGCGGCGGACAGCGCCCCCTGGTCGTGGCTGCTCGATGCCTCCACGATCTCGGCCAGGCGCGCCTGCGCCCAGGCGATCTCCACCTCGACCCGTGATGCGGGATCCGAGGGCAGCGTGAGCTCCTCGAGCGCGAGGCGGGTGTCGTAGAGGGGACCGCCGGCACGGGACGCGGCGAAGGCCGTGGAACCGAGCAGCAGGCCGGCGACCATGGCGGCCGCGAGGGACGCCGAGATCCGCCGGGCGCTCCAGCCGACGAAGAGCCGGCGCCGACGACCTTGGGCAGGCACGGCTGCGGCCGTCGTCGGGGAACCCGCGCCGGCGAGGTCGAGCCGGCGGCGCCAGGCCTCCTCCATGACGGCCGAACGGGCGCGCTTCGACGCGGCGGCGCTGGGATCAAGCCTCACCCGCGCGTACCGTGCCAGCATCCGCTCGAGCGTCTCGCCCGCCTGCGGCTCCAGGGCCTGCATCTCGTCCTCATTCACCGGGTCGTCCCCGATGCCTTTCCCAGCTCGTCGGGCTCGAGCCGTACGCCCAGGTCCCGACGAAGCGCCGCGATGGCCCGGAACTGGAGGCCCCGGATGGTGCCTTCCTGCCGGCCCATGGCCTCGGCCGCCTCTCTCGCGGAGAGTCCCGCGAAGAACCGCAGCTCGATGGCCTCACGCTGCTCCGGCGTCAACCGGCGCAGCGCACACGCGACGCTGTCCAACTCCTGGCGGAGCACCGCCAGATCGTCCGGTCCGTCGACGTCACCCGATCGCTCCGTGATCAGGTCCAGCGTCGTGTGCTCGCGACGCGTCCGAACGTGATCGATGACGACGTTCCTGGCCAGCCGGAACAGCCAGCCCCCGAAGGGGACGCCGCGCGACTCGTATCGTGGCAGCGCCTCCAGGGCCTTGACGAAGACGAGCTGCGCCAGGTCCTCCGCGTCGCTCGGGCGGCCGACGCGGGCGGCGACGTAGCGGTAGACCGGCCCGTGGTAGTGGTCGAAGAGCGCCCCGAACGCCTCGGGATCGCCACCCTTCGCCGCTCCCACGAGACGTTCGATCGCCTCGTCGTCGATCGTCATAACGATCCGTGCTCCCCGATGTTAGGGCCGCTCAGACAGGTCGAGTGCCGTATGCCGGGTTGGGAATGGCGATCCGTTCGCCCCCGCGCCGGAACGTGAGCGCCTCGAACCCCGCGCTCGCGGCCTGACGATACGCCTGCGCCAGCCCGTAGGCGAACCACTCCGTTCGGTGGGCGTCGGAGCCGATGGTCACATGGAGACCGCCCAGCTCCCGGTAGCGAGCCACGATGGCGGCCGACGGATAGGTCTCGCGTGGCATCTGTCGCAGACCCGAGGCATTGACCTCGAGCGCCGTCCCGGTCTCGACCAGCGCGGCCAGGAGCGGCTCGTACAGCTCGGGAGCCGCGGCCAGGTCCGCCGGCATGACGTGCGGGACGAGATACCGCTTCACGAAGTCCAGGTGCCCGATCGTGTCGAACAGGCCGGATCGCGCCGCGCCGATGACCTCCCCGAAGTACGGGGCGACGATCTCCGGCAGCGACCGCCCGGCCACGAACGAGGCGATGTTCGACGCCTTGTACGGCGAGTCCTCGCTGATGTGCACGCTGCCGATGACGTAGTCGTGCGGATGGCGGGCGAGCCAGCCGCGGATGTCCTCCTCGAACGCACGCTCGTAGGTGACCTCCACGCCGAACCGGATCGCAAGCCCCCGGTCCGCCCAGCGGGCCGCCGCCTCGCGCACGTCCCGCTCCCGGTCCGCGAACGACGAGAACCCGTACGCCGGCATCCTGGGGTCGAAGTCCACATGGTCGGTGATCGCCAGCTCGGCGATGCCGCGCTCGACCGCGAGGGCACAGTACGCGTCCAGCATCGCGTTGGCATCGGGCGAGCGGAGGGTGTGGAGATGCGAGTCGAGCGGCAGGTCCCGCGAATCGCCCAGCCCCGCGGCCACGCCGGTGCGCCAGACGTCGAGCTCGATCTCCGCCGGGGGCCGCGTGTCCGCCGGATCCGGGGTCCCGAGGTGGCGGTGGCTCACCCCGCGGTCACGCCCAGCTCGCGGCCGACGCGGTCGAACGCCGCCAGGGCCTGGTCGAGCAGGTCGTCGGTGTGGGCCGCCGTGACGATCGTCCGGATCCGGGCACGGTCCAGGGAGACGGTGGGGAACACGACCGACGTCCCGAACACGCCCTCCTCGAACAGGCGGTTGGAGAAGCGGATCGTGGTCTCGCTGTCGCCCAGCATCACCGGCGTGATCGGGGTCTCGCTCCGGCCGATGTCAAAGCCCAGGCGTCCCATCTCCGCCTTGAACCGGCGGGTGTTGGCCCACAGGCGCTCGATCAGCTCCGGCTCCTCCTGCATGATCGCGATCGCCTCGCGGCAGGCGGCGGCCACCGCGGGCGGCGCGCTGGTGGAGAACAGGAATGGGCGGGCCCGCTGGACGAGGATGTCGCGCAGGGCCTGGCTGCCCGCGACGTACCCGCCCAGGACGCCCACCGCCTTGGACAGGGTGCCGACCTGGATCGCGACCCGTCCCTCTAGACCGAAGTGGCTGACCGAGCCTCGGCCGTCCTTGCCCAGGACCCCGGAGGCATGGGCGTCGTCCACCATCACGGCGGCCCCGAACGCCTCGGCCGCCTCGACGATCCCGGGCAGCGGGGCGATGTCGCCGTCCATGCTGAACACGCCGTCGGTGACCACGAGGATCAGGCGATATGGGGCGCCCTGGCCGTCGCGGCCGGCCGTGGTGGCCTCCCGCAGGACCTCGCGGAGCGACTCGACATCGGCGTGCCTGAACACCTTCCGAGGCGCCTTCGAGAGCCGCATGCCGTCGATGATGCTGGCGTGGTTGAGCTCGTCCGAGACGATCAGGTCCGTCTCGCCGGTGATCGTGGGGATGACCCCGGTGTTGGCGGTGAAGCCGCTCTGGAACGTGAGGACAGCCTCGGTGTGCTTGAACGTCGCGAGATCCGCCTCGAGGGCCTCGTGGAGCGTCATCGTGCCGGCGATGGTCCGCACGGCGCCCGAGCCCGCCCCGAACTGCTCCACGGCCTCGATCGCCGCCCGCTTCATGCGCGGGTGGTGCGACAGCCCCAGGTAGTCGTTGGAGGAGAGGCTGATGACCCGGCGGCCGTCCAGGGACACGATGGGGCCCTGGGCGCTGCTCATGATCCGCAGCGGCCGGTAGAGGTGGCGCTCCCGAAGGGCAGCGAG
>DATCGK010000209.1:0-7718 GCA_036508975.1 Candidatus Limnocylindrales bacterium | reverse complement strand
CCTGGAGCCAGTCGCTGCGGGCGGACTTTGCGGCCGGAGGCGGCGTCACCGACGACATGGTGGTGCTACCGGCCATCGACGTGACCGGCGGGGTCACGCGGAGCCGCCCCGAACCGCTCGATCGAGATCACCGGCTGCAGGGCGAGCCGGACCTGCTGGTCAGCGAACGCGCGGCGCAGCATGTCATGGTTGAGCACGTTCCCGATCGCGGCCATGATGATGCCCTGGTCGAGTGACAGGTACGCGTCCGAGACCCTGCCAGTCTGGACGTTCACCGAGTCGCGGAAACCCCACTTGCCGTAGATCGCGAAGTTGTGCTCCAGCTTGGCCAGGTTCGCCATCACCGCGTCCGGCGCCCAGCGCAGCGCGAGGAACGACGCGTGGGGTGTCACGACGCCGTTCGTGTACGCCGAGGGCGGCGGATCGGGCAGCGCCGGGCGGCCGGGGCAGGTGCCGAAGCCATGATCGACAAGGGTGTTGTCCTCGTTCGAAGCATAGCCTCCAGCGTTCATGCCGATCGCATCGACGCCATATTCGTGGTAGCCCCCCTCGGGGATGTTCGAGGGCGAGAAGCCCCAATAGCCGTAGCCGGCGTCAACGAGCCCGTGGTGGATCTGGGCGGCCACAGTCAGCGGATGGTTGACTGCCCAACTGTTGGGTCCCCATTGCTCCTCGGGCACGAACAGGGCTGGCATGAGGGCCTCGAACATGCTGCCGCCCCAGCCCGGAACGATGCGCATGCCGTCGTATTGGTAGGCGCCCTCGAAGACATCCACGCCGAGGTACGTCCGAGTGACGCCGACGGGCTGCGTTTCCGGCCAGCTCCAGTCGCACGTGGCCGGGAACGTCCGCCACGAGCCGAAGTACTCCTTCGCGGGGATCTCCCCCTTGGCGATCCCGATATAGCTCGCGATCCGGCTCTCGCTCACGATCGTGTCGTAGCAGCACCACTCCGCGCCGGTGTCCGGCGTGTACGAGCCGGCGATCCGGTTCACGGCCGGCCGGTAGTAGAAGCCGAAGTCCATGCTGGCGAAAAGCGCCTCGGCTTTGACCGAGACCTCGGGCACGCTGTTGGCGACGACGTGCAGCCCAGTGGCGAGCCAGCCGTTGTCGACCGAGGACAGGATCGGGGTGACCGGCGCTCCGGTGGGGGGCCAGACCGTAAGCACCTTCCCGGTCAGGTGGTCATACCAGTTGAAGAACTGACCGCTCGGCTTGTGGCGTTTCATCTTCGCCAGGGTGGTCAGGGTCCGGTCGAGCCGCTTGACCGCTTCGCCGTGGCTGATGATCCCCAGCTGATCGGCGACAACCGTGCTCCACAGGTACGCGCCGATGTTCGTCGTCGATGTCTGGACGCTGGTGGTGCCATCCGAGGAGAGGGAGTCCGCGGGCAGGCCGCTTTGGGGATCGGTCATGGCCACGAACGACGCCCACGTGTCGCGGGCGTAGCGGAGGAGCGTGGCGTCCGTCCTGGCGTTCGCGGTCGACGTGCCGAAGACGCCCAGATCGGAGGTCTGGGCCCCGGTTGGCGCCGCCAGCACGAACGACGGCAGGAGGAGCGTCGTCGCGAGCAGTCCCGCGAAGAGGGTGAGGAGCCGGGGTGCGCGCCGGCGAGTCAGCATGTCGGGAACCTCCGGTGTCGAGCGGGTCTGCGGCGTCCACACGGGCGCCGCAGACCCGGATGGCTCAGCCCTTGAGCCCGGTCGTGGCGATGCCCTCGGTGATCCAGCGCTGGAACAGCACGAATACGATCAGGACTGGAACCACGAGGACCACGGAGCCCGCCATGAGCATCCCGTGATCCGCCTGGTACTGACCGGTGGCGAACGTGGCCAGGGCGACCGGGAGCGTGTACATCCCGGGCTCCTGGGCCATGACCAGCGGGTAGAGGAAGCTGTTCCAGTTCCCCAGGAACGTCAGTATCGCGAGCGTCGCCAGGACCGGTGTGGCGATCGGCATCACCACCGAGAAGAAGACCCTGAACTCGTTGGCGCCGTCCATCCGTGCCGCTTCGAGCAGCTCGTCGGGGACGCCGAGCATGAACTGGCGCATGAGAAACACGCCGAACGGCCCGGCGAGGAACGGCAGGATCAGGCCCGGGTAGGTGTTCACCAGGCCCAGGTTGCTCATCAGGATGAAGTTCGGGATGAGGGTGATCCCGGCCGGCACCATGAGGGTCGCCAGGACGAGGCCCATGATCAGGCCCTTGCCATGCCAGCGGAGCTTCGCCAGGGCATAGCCGAGCATCGGGCAGAACACCAGGGTGCCGACCGTCACGGCCAGCGCGATGACCGCCGAGTTGAAGAAGAACCTCGGGAAGTCCAGCTGCTGGAACAGCCGCCCGTAGTTGTCGGTGGTCGTCACCGACGGGAGGAACGTCGGCGGGTTGCGCAGGAAGTCTGCCGCTGGCTTGAGGGAGCCCAGGATCATCCACAGGAACGGTCCGACCATGACCACCAGCCCGGCGGTCAGCAGGATGTAGGCCGATCGGCTGGACCCAGTGCGGCGGGATCCGCCCGTTGGACGCGTGGGAAGGGGTGCAGGAACGGTGGCGGGAGCGGACAGGGTGGTCATCGATCCGTCTCCTCAGACGTCCGACCGGAGGAACTTGAACTGGAGGAAGGCCACGATCGCGACGATGACGAACAGGACATACGCAACCGCCGATGCGTATCCCTGGTGGAAGAACGTGAACCCCTGCTGGTACATGTACATCGTCACCGACAGGGTCTTGTCCAGCGGTCCACCGCCGGTCATGACGAACGGCTCCTCGAACAGCTGCAGGTAGCCGATCGTCGTGATGACGGTCATGAACAGGATCGTCGGGCGGAGCATCGGCAGCGTGACGAAGCGGAACGACTGCCAGCGGCCTGCGCCATCGATGGACGCCGCCTCGTAGAGGACGGCCGGGATCGCCTGCATGCCGGCCAGGAACACGATCATGGCGAACCCGAGGTTGCGCCAGACCGCCATGGCGATGATCGAGGGCATCGCGAGGACGGGGTCCGCCAGCCATGCCGGGCCCTGGATGCCGAACGCGCCCAGGATCATGTTGACCAGGCCGACGTCGGGGTTCAGCAGGAACCGCCAGACCACGGCGATGGCCACGATGCTGGTGATCACGGGCAGGTAGTAGCCGACCCGGAACGCGGTGCGGAACCGGTTCACGCCACGGTTGAGCGCGTTGGCGATGAGCAGGCCGAAGGCGAGCGTGATCGGCACCCCGACCACCACGAAGTAGACCGTGTTGAGCAGCGACGTCCAGAACGTCGGGTCGCCCAGCAGGTCGGCGTAGTTCTTCAGGCCGACGAACGTGGCACCGACCGGGTTCTGAAGGTCGCGCATGCCGAAGCTCGTGAAGCTCAGGCCGAACGAGGCGACGATCGGGAAGGCGAGGAAGACGGCAAACAGGATCACGAACGGGGCGGCGAAGGCCCACCCGACCAGGTCATCCCGCCAGTGCCAGCCGGAGCCGGGGGAGGCGGACCTGGCCGCCTCCCCCGTCCTGCGCTGGGCCAGCGCCGGTACGGTCACGTCAGTTGCCGGTCCCGATCTTCTCGGCCTCGGCCTGCATCTCGTCGGCTGCGGCCTGCGGTGTCATCGCGCCGGTCGTCATCTTCTCGAGCGTGGAGTTCAGAGCGGTCCCGAGCTCGCTCCAGGTCGCGATCGCGGGTTGCGCCATCGTGCTCTTGAGCTGCTCGCCGAACATGGCGACGTTCTTGTCGCCCGCCAGCGCCGGGTCGGTCCAGGCCGTCTGGACGGCCGGCAGATCGGTGACATCCGTGTACCACGCGACCTGGGTCTTGGGGTCGGACAGGTACTGGACGAAGGCCCAGGCCAGGTCCTTGTTCGGGCTGTTCTTGTAGACGACGAGGTTGCTGCCGCCGAGGAAGGAAGTCGAGCTGACCTTCTTCGGCATCGGCGCGATCGCCCACTTGGTCTCGAAGCCGGGGCCGCCGGCCTCCTTGATCAGGCCCAGGTGCCAGGGACCGGAGAAGAACATCGCGTGCGTGCCGGCCACGAACGCCGGCGTGATGTCGAACCCTTCGGGCACGGACGTCGGGGAGAGCTTGGCCGTGAAGAAGGAGGCGTAGTACGTCAGCGCCTCGACGGCCTGGGTGCTGTTGAGCTGGAACTTGCCCTGGCCGTCCATGACGGCCCCACCGTTCGACCACAGGAACGGCAGGTACTCCTGCCAGTTCTTGGTGCCCAGCGAGATGCCCCACTTGGCGCCGCCCGTGGCCTGCATGGCCTTGGCCATCGCGGTGAGGTCGTCCCACGTCGCGGGCGGCGCGGTGACGCCAGCCTTAGCGGCGATATCGGTGCGGTAGTAGAGGAGCCTGGTCTCGACGTACCAAGGCACGCCGTACACCGTCCCGTTGACGATGTTGGTGTTCCAGGCACTCTCGAAGAACGTGCCGGGCTCGAAGTTGGCGGGCACGGCCTCGAGGGCCCCGGTGGCCGCGAACTGGCCCATCATGTCGGTGCCCATCTGGCTCACGTCGGGCGTCTGCTTGCCCGCGATCGCGGTCTGGAGCTTGGCCACGGCCTGGCCCCAGTCAACCGGCGTCACGGTGACGGTGACCCCCGGATTGGCGGCCATGAACGCGTCGGAGAGAACCTTGAGCTTGACGCCCTCGTTGCCCATCGCCCACACCGTGAGGCTGCCGGCCAGCGAGGCCGCGGGGCTGATGGCGGGCGCCTGGGTGGCGGCTGCGGGGGATCCGGCGACTCCCGAGGCGCCGGCAGATCCGCCAGGGGCGGCAGATCCGCCAGGGGCGGCAGATCCGGCAGGGGCGGCAGATCCGGCAGGGGCGGCGGATCCGGCGTTCGTGCCGCATGCCGCGGCGAGGAGGCCGACACAGGCCAGCATCGCGAAGAGCCGGAATGGCCCGGCGCGAACACGGCGGGTGGGGCGGTTGGTGGACTGGGTCTGGATCATCGCTGTCCTCCTGGTTGACTCCTGCGGCCGCCGGTCGGGCAGTCGCGACGTGGGGTATTCGCATCCAGGTCCAGCTGGGCCTGCACGACGGCGGGACTCGCTCGATGGACCGATCCGGTCACCTCCAGGTCCAGGTGGTTGGACACGGCCGGCCGGGGGTAGGTGCCGACGTCCCCCACGATTGCCGAGCGCCCGATGTCCACGACCCCGTCGCCTGCAAGGACGGCCACACCGCGGGTCTCGCCGTTGCTGCCACGGCCGTCGCGCTCGCGACCGGCCTGGTCGCGGCGGGCTCGGGCTCGAACATGCATGGTTTCGTCCGATCGGGTCTTGCCGCTGGGAGGCTCACCCGGTGGGCCTCCCAGCGAGGTCAGCAGCCGACGATCGCCGGTCGCCGCCGCCGTCTGTCCCACGCTGGGACCGGGGTGCTCTGATCAGGCGAGGCCGATTGCCAGGGGTGGCAACCGAGCCGACTGCCGCGGGAAGGAGGATGGGGATCCGGGCCGTCGCAGCGGCCATGAGATGCAGGCACCGAAGGGCTGTCGATGCGAGGGCCCGGAGTGGCGTGGAGGCTGGGAAGGCGGTGGCGAGCAGCGACTCGGAGGTGATTCGCGGGAGGGGAGCGGCGACGGTCGCACGCATGGGTCCTGGTACCCCTGGGAGGATGCCCGGGTGTTCGTCCCGTGCGTAGTGCCACCTTGATCCCCGGCATTGGGGGTGTCATTACGGCGCGTCATCGATGGGTGGTGGGCCCGGTGCCCAGGCGGAAGGTGATCCAGCGGACACGCCCACGGCCGAACCGATCGCGGCGGCCGGCGAGGACGAGGGGGGCGCGAGCGGCGTGGAGGGCGTGGGCGGCGGCGATGGGCAACCGCCGGCCGCAGGCGGGACGGCGAGGACGAGGCCTCCCGAATGACCTCCCCCGATCAGGAGAAGGGGACGGCCTGCCCAACCCCGCGTTCGCGCGCCCGGTCGTAGGCGAGGGCTCCGAGGGCGACGTCGTCCATCGCGATCCCGAACAGGGTGTCGTAGGTCCCCGTCTCGGCGAAGGCCCGGACGAAGTAGAGGACGTCCTCGACCAGCAGGAAGCCGATGCCGACCATCGCGCCCCACACGAAGCCGTCGAGGAGGTCGTCCAGCTCTGGCCGGGCGATCGCGACCAGGAGGATCACGCCCATGGCCTTGAACCCCTCCTCCACGAACGGGGCCGTGAGCGCAGCACTCCAGTTCTGGGTGAAGGTCGGGTCACCGGTGACCTTGAAGATGAGCTCCATCAGCGGCGTGTTGGTGTACATCGCGAGGGTCGTGGCCGCGATCCCGCCCCACAGGACGGCGGCGGCCAGGATGCTGATGGGCTCGTGCTCGTAGAGATCCAGGAAGTAGATGATCGCGACGACCGGGACCGCGTAGGGCACGAGCAGGATGACGGTCGTGAGCCAGGCTCCCGGCACGACGGAGATCATCTGCATCTGCTGGGCCAGGAAGTCCAGGCCCGTGATGACCAGCGTGATGACGAACAGCCAGAAGGCCGGCCGACGAAACTGCCAGAATGACGTCTCGTAGCCCCAGCGGGGCGCCGTGGCCCCGTCGAAGGCGCCCTGCTGCGCGATCACCCCTGGCCTCCCGTGAACTCGACGGTGCCGAGCACCTTGTTGAGGTCATCGGTCACATTGGTGAGCGAACCCTGCGGGCCCAGGATGTTGATGACCAGGCCGGTCCCGTTCTTGGCGCCCACGACAATGGCTCCGTCCACCTGGGTGCCGTCGATGTTGCCGGCGTAGCCGACCGAGGCCGCCGGGATGACGCCGCCCCCGATCGTCCCGGAGGTGGGATCGTTCGACTGGAACTTGCCGCCCTGGAAGAACAGGTCCCGGTACTTGACGAGCAGCTCCTCGGGTGCGCCGTTCCACGCGAGCGGGATGAAGACCAGGGTGACCGAGGCCTTCTGGAAGGCCGTGACGCCGGCGTCGGCGGGGACGGCGGTCCAGCCGCCCGTCGGATAGATGACGACGCCGGACCCGATCGCCAGGCCTTCGCCGGGGGTGACGGGGCCGGGATTGACGGGCGAGACCGGGGGCTGGTTCGGGTTGGCGGACGCTCCAGGCTCGGCCGGGACCGCGGGTCCCATGCTGATGGGGCCGGGATCGCCCGGCATCGGGACGGCGGCGTTGACGATGTTCGCGCCGAACACGACGCCGATCATGATCACGGCGCACAGGATCGTGGTGCGCATCCCCGTGGAACCGGGTGGCTTCGGCATCGGCATCGGCTGGGTGGCTGGAGGGCCCCACGCCGCGACGACGGTTCCCGGCATGGGCCCCGCGGGTGCACCCCAGCCCGCGGCCGCGGTGGGAGCGCCCCAGCCTGGGGCCGGCGCGGCGGGTGCCGGAGCCGCTGCGGGAGCGCCCCAGGCGGAGGGTGCCGGCGAGACGGGTGCCGGCGAGGCAGCTGCACCCCAGGTGGCAGGGGCCGCAGCGGGAGCGGCCGGCGCCGAGGGCGGGGCGGTGAGGGCAGCAGGTGCGCCCCACGTGGCCGGAGCAGGGACCGGGACTGGGGCCGGGACTGGGGCCGGGGCCGGGGCCGGGGCGGCCGGGGCCGGGGCCGCAGGTGTGCCCCAGGCGGCCGGGGCTGCGGGTTCCGGCGCCGAGGTGGCGGCCGGTTCGGGGGTCGGGGCGGGTGCGGCCGGGTTGGCCGGTGCGCTCTCCTGGCCCTCGAGGGACGGATCGGTCATCCACGTCTCCCATCAAGCGCGGTGGACTGGGCTGCGCCGGAACAG
>DATCGK010000208.1:0-3450 GCA_036508975.1 Candidatus Limnocylindrales bacterium | reverse complement strand
GGCGGTCACCACGGAAATCGCGGCGGGCATCCGGTTCGCGCTCGGGTCTCCGCCGATCCGCAAGACCCTGGCCCTGTTCGGGATCATCGGTCTGCTCGGGTTCAACTGGAGCGTGGCCCTGCCGCTGCTGACGGTCGCGCTCGGCGCCGGCCCCACCGGCTTCGGGGCGCTCATGTCGGCCTTCGGCGGCGGCTCGCTCGTCGCCGGGTTCCTCCTCATGCGGTCGCGCGAGGCGACCGAGCGGCGGCTCGTGGTCGGCGGGCTCGCGCTCGGGACGCTGCTGGTCCTGCTCGGGCTCTCGTCCTCGTACGCCGTCACCCTGGCGCTCATGTTCGTCGCGGGGCTCGCCGGGATCACCGCGACCGTCACCGCGAACACCCGGCTCCAGCTCCTGACGACCGATGCGTACCGTGGCCGCGTGTCGAGCATGTTCGTGCTCCTCATGGGCGGGACGACGCCGATCGGCGCGCTCCTCCTCGGAGGGATCGCCGAGGTCTGGGGGATCCAGGCGGGGCTCCTCGTGTTCGGGGTGCTGGCAGTGATCGGCCTGATCGCGGTGCTCGCCTTCGACCGCGGCCGCGCGGGGGCACCGGATGCCACGCCCGACGTGGCGTGGACCGGGCACGGGGCACCCACCCAAATCACCGGCACGGCCGCCGCCGCGCCGTCGGAGGAGTAGCACGATGCCCGTGTTCGTCGCATTCGGCTCGTTCACGACGACGCTCCTCGGGGGGTGGACGGCGCTCCACGTCCGGGATCGCCGCCATCTCGTCCTCGGCCTCGCCGCCGGGATCATGCTCGGGGTCGTCGGCTTCGACCTTCTTCCCGAAGCGCTCCGCCAGGCCCCGAGCCTGATCATGAACGTCCAGGCTCCGCTCGTGACGTTCATCGGCGGGTTCCTCGTCCTGCACATGCTCGAGCGCTCGATCGCCGTCCACCGGGGTCACGAGGGCGAGTACACCGGCCACCACCACCAGCCCGCCGTCGGCCTCCTCGCGGGATCCGCACTCGTCCTCCACAGCCTGATGGATGGATTCGCGATCGGTGCCGCCTTCCAGGCCGGCACCGGCGTCGGGGTCACCGTCGCGCTCGCCGTGATCGCCCACGACTTCGCGGACGGGTTCAACACGTACACGGTCACCGCGATGTACGGGAACGGGCGGCGGCGGGCGTTGACGCTCCTGCTGCTCGACGCGATCGCCCCGGTGGTCGGCGCGACCCTCACGCTGCTCATCACGATCCCGCCGACGGCGCTCGGGCTCTACCTGGGGTTCTTCGCCGGCTTCCTTCTGTACATGGCGGTCTCGGACATCCTCCCCGAGGCCCACGCCTCGCATCCGACCCTCCTGACCATCGCCTGCACGGTGGCCGGCGTCGCCGCGATGTGGGTCGTCGTCAACGTCGCGGCATGACACCGACCGTGACGCTGGCCGAGACGTGGGTCGCCGTCGCGGCAGGATGCGCGGCTGCGTCGAGCCGACGTCACGGGGTCTGCCCTCCCCGCGCCTCCAGCCAGTCGCGCAGGGCCGTGACCGAGAACAGGTCGCTCTCGAGGTCCTTGGACGATGGTCGGACGTGTCACGGTGAGGCTCCCGGGCTGGAGTGACGTCGACCGGTGATCCGTTGCCGGACGACGTCCCGGCAAGCGTCGTGCGCCAACGTGGAGCCTCGTGGAGCGCTCGTGGAGATCGGCCCTAGCGACGGTGCGGTTTCCGTGGACCAGAACCCTCGCGATCTCCACCCCACGTCCACGAGGGATCCACGGAGGGCGATGACGATGAGGCCGTCACCGGCGCCTGGTCCGGGAGCCTCCCACCGACAGACGCCACAGCATCGAGGTACCAGCTCATGAAGAGACTCGCCATCCCGCTTGCAGGCGCAGGCCTCATCCTCATCCTCGCGGCGGGAGCAGTCGCGGCTGCGACGCCGCCTCCGACCGCCCCGGTGACGCTCGCTCCCGTCCAGGCGCCCGGCACCATCGCCGCGATTCTCGGCCTGACCGATGCGCAGGTCATCGAGCTGCGACAGCAGGGGCTCTCACTGGCGCAGATCGCGGAGCGCCAGAAGGTTGACCCGCAGAAGCTGATCGACGCCCTCGTCGCCCAGTGGTCCGCGCGCATCGACGCCCGCCTTGCGGTGGGCGCCATCACCGCGGACCAGGCCAAGACGCTCAAGCCGAACGTGGCGGCCCTGGCCAAGACAATGGTCAACCAGACCACGCTCGGCGGCATGCGGGGCGCGGCCGTCGGCGCCGGCCCGAACGGCGTCATGCGCGGCATGGGCGTGGGCGGCGGCGCCGGCTTGGGTGGCGGTCGCGGGGGGATGATGCGCGGCGCGGGCGCCGGCAACGGCAGGTGTCCCCTGGCCAGCACCGCACCGTCGAGCTGATCGCTCGTACACAGGGCGGGTCGGCCTCGTGGCCACCCGCCCTGCGATGATGCACGCCATGAGCACGATCCTGGTCGTCGACGACGAACCCCACATCCGCGAGGTCGTGGGGTCCTACCTCGTACGGGAGGGCCACGAGGTCCGCTATGCCGGCGACGGCGACGCGGCCCTGGCGTCCGCACTCGACGACGAGCCCGACCTGATCGTCCTCGACGTCATGCTTCCCGGCCGGTCGGGGTTCGACGTCCTGCGCGAGCTGCGGACCGCCGGCCAGCGGTCGGCGGTCATCGTCCTGACCGCCCGTGACGATGTCATCGACCGGGTCGCCGGCCTCGAGATCGGTGCCGACGACTACGTGACCAAGCCCTTCGAGCCGCGGGAGCTCGTTGCCCGCGTGGGCGCGGTGCTTCGGCGGCTGACACCCGTCGTCGCGCCTGCGAGCGCGACAGCCGTGGTGCTGGCGACACGCCGGTACCTGGACCTCGACATCGACGAGGCCGCGCGCGAGGTCCGCCGCGGTCAGGCCGACCTCGGCCTCACCCGGGCGGAGCTCGACCTGCTGCTTGCTCTCACCGAGGTGGCGGGCGTCGCGTGGACCCGGGAACGCCTGGGCGACCGCGTGTTCGGTGAGGCCTACGACGCCTTCGACCGGACGATCGACAGCCACATCAAGAACCTCCGTCGCAAGCTGGGTGAGCGGACCGGGGGCCGCGAGTATGTCGAGACGGTCCGCGGGGTCGGCTACCGGGCGGCACGCGAATGACGCGCGCGGTTCGCCTCGTGCCCCGTGGCCTCGGTGCCCGCCTGGCCCTCGCGTTCGCGGCGGTGGCGATCGGGACGGCCGTGGCGGTGGCGATCGCCGCGCCACCCATCGTGGGGCGGGGCTTCGCCGCGATGCAGCCGGCGCAGGCGTCCGGCGCGCCGTCCGCAGGTAACGGACTCGGTCCGGGCCGCGGCATGGGTCCGGGCGCGGGGATGGGGGGCGGCCAGGGGACCTACCTTGCCCAGGCCCAGCAGGAGACGACGACCATCATCATCGTGGTCGCCGTGGTGGCCGCGACG
>DATCGK010000207.1:0-4001 GCA_036508975.1 Candidatus Limnocylindrales bacterium | reverse complement strand
GATCCGGTAGATCGCGTAGCTGTTCATCCGCTGGAAGATGCGGCGGCTCTCCTTCATCGCGTCGATGACCACCGACAGGCCGGGCGTCAGCAGCACGATCGACGCCGCCGCGCGCGCCGCGTCCGTCGCGCCCGAGACGGCGATGCCGCAGTCGGCCTTCTTCAGCGCCGGCGCGTCGTTCACGCCGTCGCCCGTCATGCCGACGATGTGGCCGCGCTGCTGCAGGACGTCCACGATGTGGAACTTGTGCTCGGGGAACACCTGGGCGAAGCCGTCGGCGTGCTCGATCGACGCGGCGAGCTGCGCCGTCTCGTGGTGCTTCGTGTCCCCGAAGCCGCTGGCATCGAGGATGTTCGCGCCCATCCCGAGCTTCTTGGCGGTCTCCCGGGCGATGGCCAGGGCGTCGCCCGTCACCATCTTGACCGTCACGCCCATCTGGCCCGCGGTCGCGATGGTCGCTTTGGCGTCCTCCCGGGGCGGGTCGAACAGGGGCAGCACGCCCAGGAACTGCCACGCGCCTTCCTGGTCTGCGCGGGTCACGCCCAGTGATCGGAACCCGCGCGCCGCGAACTCGTTGACCGCCTGCTCGACGGCCCCCTTCACCTGCGCCGCGTTGGCCGACATCTCCAGGATCACCTGCGGCGCACCCTTGGCCACCTGGAACTGTGCGCCACCCGGGCCCTTGACGGTGGCCTCGGTTCGCTTGTGCACCGGGTCGAACGGCTGGAAGTGGACCACCTCGTAGCCCTTCAGCGCCTGGTCGTCCTCCAGGCCGCCGAGCACGGCGAGGTCGATGGTGTCCTTGTCCTCCGCGCGCGAGGCCAGCGCGGCACACAGGATGACCTGGTCGGCGGCGATCCCCTTGACGGTGAACGGATCCCCAAGCGTCAGCTTGTTCTGGGTCAGGGTGCCGGTCTTGTCGGCGCACAGCACGTCCACGCCCGCCAGCTCCTCGATCGCCGCCAGCCGGGTGACGATCGCCTCCCGCGTCGCGAGCTGGCGCGCGCCGACCGCCATCGTCACCGACAGCACGGTGGGCATCGCGACGGGGATTGCGGCCACGGTCAGCACCAGGGCGAACTGCAGCGTGGTGAGCATCGGGTCGCCGCGGAAGAGCGCGACGACGATGATCAGGGCAACCAGGACCAGCGCGAGGATGATCAGGTAGTCGCCGATCTTGAGCACCGCCCGCTGGAAATGACTGACCGTCTGGGCCTCCTGCACCAGTTGCGCGGTCTTGCCGAAGTAGGTGGTCGCCCCGGTGGCGTAGACCATCGCGTCGATCTCGCCCTGGCGCACGATCGACCCCGAGAACACCGTCTCGCCGGGCTTGCGCGTGGCGGGCAGCGACTCACCCGTCAGCGCGGACTGGTCCACCTCGATCGGGTCGCCCGCCAGCAGGCGTGCATCTGCCGGGACGATGTCGCCCAGGCGCACGCGGATGACGTCGCCCGGCACCAGCTCACGCGCCGCCGGGGTGATCCACTTCCCGTCCCGCTTCACCCGCGCCTCGATCGCGAGCCTGGCCTTCAGGGCGGCGATGGCGTTGCCCGCCTGGTGCTCCTCCCAGAACCCGACCACCGCGTTCGCCAGGAGCAGGATGAGGATGATGACGAAGTCCGGCCAGTGCCCGGCGATCGCCGACAGCACGACGGCCGCCTCGATCATCCACGGGATGGGGCCCCAGAAGTAGGTGAGGAACTTCAGGAACGGATTGCTCCTCTTCTCCTCGATCTCGTTCGGTCCGTACTGGGCCAGCCGTTTCTGCGCCTCGGCCCCGGTGAGGCCGTCGGGCGACGACCCCAGGCGTTTCTCGACCTCCGCAAGGGGCAGTGACTTCAGATCGTCCGTCGCGCTGGGCGGGGACCCCGGCTTGGCGACGAGCTCGCCCGCCTTGTCGGCACTCGGCTTCATGGCAACCACCCGTGTCCCTCTTTGCTTTCGACCGGTCCCGGTCGGAGCGGCGATGCCTTCATGGTGCCACTCGATCCAAGCGAGTTCGCCGATGCGTAGCCACGGCCTACCGCCGATCGACTTCCGGGGAGACCTCGACGCGAAGATCGCGGCCCTCCCACTGGCCGGCCTCCGGCCACCAGAACGTGAAGTCCACGGCCCCTTCGGGAGCCAGTTGGTCCGACCCGGGCACGTCGACGAGCCACACGCCGAGGCCCGTGTCCCGGGCATTGAGATCGGTCCAGGTCTGCCGCCCGTCGGTCGAGTACCGGACCCGGGCCGGAGCCATGACCTCGAGGCGCAGGGTGCGACCCGCGGGCATCGACGGTCGCGGCGCCATGAAACGCCATGTCGCCCGCGTCGCCTTCGGGGCGACGCCCCGGTAGCGCCGCCAGGCCGCGTCGGGGCGGTCGATCGAATGGCCCAGCGCGATCGACCGGACGAGCTTCACGTACTCCGCGTGCGCCCAGGCAAGCGGCATCGCCGAGCCGCTCGGCCGGCCGGGAGCGAGGTGGCGTTCGGGGATCGGCGCCCCGTCCCAGACCTGCTCTGGCAGCATCCCCCCGTCAGAAGCCATGCGCCGCATCGCCAAAAGGTACGGCCGCGCGTCGCGCCCCGCGTCGAGCTCGTAGTGTCCGCGCTCGCCGACCAGGATGGGCCAGCCGCGCCCGATCCCCGTCCCATCGTAGGCGCTCCCGTCCTCGTGCTCCCCGTACCCGTCGCCGTTGTAGCGGTGCCAGACCGGCCCGCTCGGCGTGTCCGTCCGCAGGAGGGCGTCCGCGACCGCGAGGCTCGACACGATCCGCGGGTCGTCGGGAAGACGGAGCCCGAACCGCACGAGCGCGAGGAAGTCGGTCCCGACCATCTCGTCGCCCGGCACCATCGACGATCCAGGTGGCCGATTGCGCAGTGTGACCGGGGTCGAGAGCGGCGCTCCGGCGAGCACGTCCGGCGAGGCGATCCGCACGTAGTGGCCGTCGACGCCGTGGTCCCTGGCGAGCCGGGTGCCGCGGGCGTACGTCCAGTCCTCGATCGAGGCGTTCCAGTCGTCTGCGAGCTCCAGGCAGTAGGCGGCGGCAGGCTCCGGCAGGTGCCCGGCGGCGACAACCAGGGCGGCCACGACCGGTGCCAGCGTGGATGGCGTGAGCCCCGCAGTCTCCTCCCAGCGGTCCTGGCCCGTGGCGGGGCCGGTCCGGGCGATGAAGCTGGCGGCCCGGACGATCATCGCGTCGAGCGCCGTCTGGCTGACCAGGTTCTGGAACGCTTCCTCGTGGGCGCCCGTCCTGCCGTGCATGTGGGAGGCGCCGGTGCGGAGCGCCCCTGCCAGGAGAAGCGGGTAGGCGGCCTCGTCGAGCTGCAGGCCGGTCCAGTACGGGACACCGTCCACCCACTGGTTCTGCGGCCAGTGCCCGTCTGGCTCCTGGGAGGCCACCAGGTAGGCGAGCGTGCGCCGGGCCGTGGCCACCGCACCGAGGGCGACGAACGCCCCGGCCGACTCGACGAGGTCGCGCGACCACACCAGGTGGTAGCCGCCCCGGTCGTTGCGGGTATTGCCCCACGGGATCGACAGGCTGGCCACGGTCGCGCCCGGCAGGGTCCGATCCTGGTGTGACCGGAGCACCGCGGCCGAGGTCAGGTACAGATCCCGACACTCCGGCGGCAGGTCGGCGGGAGGATCCACCACGGTCCGGGCGAACCCGTGCCAGTTGCCGAGATACTCGGCCCAGGCACTCTCGAACGGCCCGGCCAGTGCGGCAGACGCCTCGAGCCCGGCCTCCTCGGGCCCGGCCCCGAACGCGAGGGCGAGCTGGGCCGCGCCGCCGTCGAGCGCGAGCTCGGCCATGCCGGCCACGTTGCCGGGACCCGCCTGCTGGTACGTCCAGGCCATCCGGCCGTTTGCCGCGAAGTCCTGCCAACCATCCGATGCGCCCACGTAGCCGACCCCCTGGCGCAACGGGGCCGGGTCGGATGCCATGGCCAGGGCCCACGGCCCGTCCTGGGCGAAGAGCATCGGGCGGCCCTTGTGGGTGCCCACCCAGGCGCGGCCG
>DATCGK010000206.1:0-2111 GCA_036508975.1 Candidatus Limnocylindrales bacterium | reverse complement strand
CAACGACTACGACAACTCCGATACCGCCCAGTATCAGAGCGAGGGCAGCGGAGACGATGACGATCAGAGCGTCCATCAGATGCCCCCCGCGACCCGGCGGGCAGCAGCAGCCAACTTGTGCCTCTGCTCGGCGTGGCCGTGGGGCCCACGCGGCCTGGGCGGCACGATGACGCCCGGTGAGATCAGCTGTGCGGGAAGCACCCTGATTGACCATTTCACGATTGATCCCTCTCCCCTGCCCGCGGTCTGCGGGCACAGAGGGGACCCTCGGTCGTTCGCTCAGGTTGTCAAGTTGCGGACGCGGCCACGCTCGTTCGGACTACGAATGAAAGTCCAGAATCAAAAGACACCGGTCGAGGTCTTTGTCCCCAGCCTCGATCCAGGGATGCGTGACCCCAAGCTGGCCCCATTCCCAGGAGTTGAATTCGTGGGTCCAGGGACTGAATGCCTCGGGCGATACACAGGAGTCGAGCGCCTCCCTAGCAGAGGCGCGGCGCAGGAGGACACTCGCCGCATCCCGTAGCAATGCGGAGGAAGACGATTCGTCCAAGACCGGAAGAGACAGGCCCGAATCCTCCGCGATCGTTCGTTGCAGGTCGGCCAGGAAATCCTCAAACAAGTAGTCCCCGTATCCACCATTGTCGACCAGTTTGACGATCGTCCCATCGGGCCGAATGACGCCCCACGCGGCCATCCAATCGTAGGTGGCCCCAGCGTCCGGGACCATCTCGGCCCAGGCGGCAGCACCCTCTGGGTGACCTTCGCTTGTCGGCACCAGCACAAAGTGCAGAACGTGGCTCATACGGGCATTGTGGACCACCTCGGCCCGCCTGGGGGACCCACGTGACCCGTCCTGCAATCCAACTCATGGGAAGCGCGAGGATCAGCGTTCCAGAGCGTCGACGGAATCCGGGTCGGTTCGTTGTGGTGGTGGGTGCCACCGTCGCGTTACTCGCCCTCCTCGTCCTCGGCCGCCTCGTCGCGCAGCGAGGACCTCCACGTGACGAAGGAGTGCCGGCGTACAAGGGCGCCGCCGGTGGGTGCTGAACGATCACGTCCTCGAACCTTCACCAGAGGCGGCCACCGCCTCCGCACACGCCGAGAGCACACGGCGTGCGAGGGCGAACAAGCCCCAAAAGGGACGAAGATTGAACCGGGCGGGGTCTGCTCGCATCTGTAGAGCATGGTGGCCATCGAACGACTGGAGGGCGTGATCAACGTGGGGCCTCGCGCGTCCGGGGGGACGGAGGTCGAGCGGAGGGCAGCCTTCGAGCGGTTCACCCAGAGCCGCCTGGAGCGCGCCTACCGCCTGGCTGGCCTGCTTCTCCGCGACCGATCGGATGCCGAGGATGCTGTCCACGACGCCGCGGTCCAGGCTTGGCTCCACTGGGGAGAGCTGCGCGACCCGGAGCGGGTCGACGCGTGGTTCGACCGGATCCTCGTCAACGGCTGCCGCGCGCGGATGCGCCGAAGGATGATCCGCCCGCTCGCCTTCACCAATGAGGCCGAGGCGCTCGGCCCCGACGCGTTCGCCGGCCTGCACGAGCGCGAGATCCTCCATCGGGCTCTCGCGACCCTCGACGCCGACCACCGCGTGGCGGTCGTCCTGCGCTACATCGCCGACCTGTCGCCCGCCGAGATCGCGGCCCGGACGGGCGAGCGCGAGGGCACCGTGAAGTCGCGGCTCCACTACGCGCTGCGCCAGATGCGAGCGGCCCTCGACGCCGCGGAGCGGGCGCCCGGAGGTTCCCGATGAACGACGAGCGCCTGGAGCGCGAGGTGCGTGCCGCGCTGCTCGAGGACGATCCCGGGCCGGTCCGCAGCGGACTGCGGGCGCGCATCGCAGCGGTGCCCGACGACGCGGCGCTTCCGCACGGGCTCGGCCGGTCTCCGCGCGTTTCCCGGCTGATGGCCTCGGCGGCGGCAGTCGCCGCGGTGGTCCTGGTCAGCGCCACGCTCGTCATCGGGTTGGGCGCTCGCAGGACGTCGGTCGGACCGGCGCCGAGCGTTCTTCCCGCGGTTGTGCCGGTCAGCCCGGCGCCGTCCGCGGCGCCGTCGGCGTCGCCCGCGCTCACGCCGACACCTTCCGCGCCGGCCATTGTCCTGCCGAC
>DATCGK010000205.1:0-2659 GCA_036508975.1 Candidatus Limnocylindrales bacterium | reverse complement strand
CCACGGGCGACCCCGAGGAGCGCACCCCGGTCCGGTCCCCCAGACGCATGGGCCGATGCGACGGCAACGGCAGCCGCAGATGTGATCACGGGAGGCGGCGCATCGGCAGGCAGCGGTCCGAGATCGACCCCGGCGCGTTGTGCGTCGCCCGTGCCGATGGTCCGAGCGCCTCCCAAGCCAGTGACCGAGACCCACCCAACCGCAGTCGTGGCCTTGGGGATCACGACGGAGAATCCGATGACGAGGACTGCGACAACAGTGGCGACGACTGCGAGGAGGGCCGTGGCGCGTCGTCGGTGGGCGACGCAGTAGGCGTAGGTCAGGCCGAGCGGCGGCACCGTGTACCACGCGGCGAGGGTTTCGTAGTAGAGACCGAAGGGGGGCGCAGCGAGGGAGACAACGGCAAGCCAGATGATGATGAGAGTCGCTACTCGGACACCCGTCATCGGCGAGGACCGGCTCAACTCCGCCCTCCTCATCGTTAGAGGGATGGGACGAACGGCGGTGCGGGAGGCGGGCCGTTCGTTGGCATTCAGTGTGCCGTCACGGCGATCAGTCGAGAATGCCCGAGCGACCAGTGCGTCCACATGGTCGACGGCGTGGTCACCCACCGAAGGCGTGCGCGACCTCGGGCAGCAGGAAGAAGGCGACGAAGCCGAGCATAAGACCGGCAACGACCAGCAGCAGGAAGAAGATCGGCGACACGTGCCGATGCCACGGACTATGGCTCACCCCGACCTCCTCCTGCGTCCCGGTCTCGGTCCGCGACTGGGGCTACGAAGGTGACTGCTTGGATGGGCGTCGCCGCAGCCGCCGGACCACGGCCGTCGCCAACAGGCTCATGAGGACGCTCGTCAGGACGGGCGACCACGTCGGCGGTCGCCGGTGGCGCATCGCCGCGGTGTCCATGAAGATGCCCCGGCACGTTGGGCACCGCCACGCCCCGGAGCGCCGCCCGAGCGGCTGCATGGCGGTCCCTTCTTTCGGGCACTGCCACGCCGTCTGTGCCAGCTCGGTCATGACCTGTTCCTCCTTCGGGCTCCGTCGCCGATGCGGCGCGAGGACTCAGCCGACCCAGCGGATCTCGGGTTCCTTCCGAGCGACCGGCGGAGGCACGGTCGTCGAATGACCGACGATGATCGGCGCAACTGGCACCCACGTCGCTGGCAGGCCGAGGGCGTTCTTCCCCTCCGGCGTATTCAGGTAGCCCTGCGCGAAGCCGATCCAACAGGTGCCGAGTCCCTCACTGTGCGCCGCGAGCATCAGGTTCTCGGCCGCCAACGCGCAATCCTCGACGACCCACGGCGCTTGCGCGACACCCGAGATCAGGATCAGCGCCGGGGCGTGGTAGAAGATCTGGAAGTCCGGATCACCGAGCGATGTCCGATACCGGTCCGACTGCGGGCCCGTGGGCAGGGTCGCGAGCAGGTGGACCTTGGCAGCCTGCGAGATCCTGTCGAGCAGTCCTTGATCGCGGACCACCGTGAACGTCCACTCCTGCCCGTTCGACGCGTTCGGCGCGTGGACGGCGGCGTCGATGAGATTGCGGATGCTCTGGTCGTCAATGGCTTGGGCCGTGAAGTCACGCACCGACCGGCGGCCAGAGATCGCCTCGTTGAAGTCCATCGTGCCATTCCTTCCGTGGGCGAGCCTGCCGTGGAATCCGTGTCGGCAACCGAGCCGAACCGAGGGACCGAGTTGGCCGGGACTCCAGATACCAGCGGCGCGTCCCCCAGACACAGAGGGGAGCCGGGCGCCACTGGCGATGGACCCCGCTCCCTATGTCGAGCGGCTACGCGGGAGACGGACCGTTCGTTGGCATCCAGTCTGCGGTCAGGGCGGGCAGCCGGATACGGCCGAGCGGCCCCTCTGGGTCATGCGGTTCCTACATTCGGCCCGGGGCGCCATCGCGCGGCGAGGGGCTGCTGGCGAGATTGAACGATCCGGCTCGGCTTAGCGTCAGATGGGCATGAAGAGATCACCCGCACTTGTGCTGGCCATCGGCATCCTCTTGACATCGGCGCTCGCCTTGAGCGCGACGCCCCCTACGGCCGCGGCCGCAACGGTCCCCGCCTGCACGGCCGCGCACTTGAGCGCACGGATCGCGTTGTGGCAGGGCGCCATGGGCAGCCGGATCGCCGACGTGCGGATCGTCAACACGTCGTTCGTGCCGTGCACCCTCCGCAACTACCCGCGTGTTCGTCTGGTGAGCGCCCACGGGGCCGTCATGATCAACGGCGCTGCACCGTCGACGACCGCCGGGACTCATATCCTGCCTGCGCTTGGCTTCCTGCGGACCGAGGTCAGCGCCAGCAACTACTGCGGCGCTGCCTACGCCAAGCCCGTGACCCTCGCCTTCGTGCTGCCGGGGACCCTCGGTCAGGTTGTGGCGATCCCCTTGTCGCCCACCGACACGAGCGGCGTGCCGCCCTGCAACGGCGCACCGGGGTCGGCTGGGCATATCTCGATGCACGCGTGGCACACGTAGCCCGAGTCCAGAGCGGTCCCGGACGCCCTCTCCGGCGGCGCCTGCGTTCAGTCAAGGGGAAGAAGGCGGCCCGCCGTGACAGGAACCACGGCGGGCCTCAGGGACATTCGGTACAACGGAGGAACCCCGACCACTTCGGTCGGGGTTCCGGTCGTCAGGCGAGACGAGGAT
>DATCGK010000204.1:0-5462 GCA_036508975.1 Candidatus Limnocylindrales bacterium | reverse complement strand
CTGTTCAACGACGGGACGGCCATCGTGGTCTTCGCCATCGCCCTGCGCGCCACCAGCGGCCAGGTGGACCTTGGCGACGCGGCCGTGTCCTTCGTCCTGACCCTGGCCGGAAGCGCCCTGATCGGTGCCGTCGCGGGGTTTGCCGCCTCGCGCGTCGTCGCTCGGGTCGATGACCACCTGATCGAGACGACGATCTCGGTCCTCCTGGCCTACGGCACGTACGTCGTGGCCGACGCGCTCCACGAGTCCGGCGTCATCGCGACCGTCGTCGCCGGGATGACGCTGGGCACCTACGGGCGGAGGATCGGGATGAGCACCCGGACCCAGGAGGCGATCGACACGGTCTGGGAGTTCCTGTCGTTCATCCTGACGGCGATTGTGTTCCTGCTGGTCGGGCTGGCGATCACGCCAGGAAGCCTGTTCGATGCGGCGCTGCCGATCGCGGTCGGGATCGTGGCGGTGCTGGCCGGGCGGGTCATCGTGATCTATGGGCTGCTCGGTGGGGCGGCCCGCGTGGTCCGGAGGGGCGGCCCGGGCCTGCCTCGCGGCTGGCTCCACGTGCTGTTCTGGTCCGGGCTCCGGGGCGCGGTCGCCGTTGCCCTGGCCCTGTCGCTCCCCGACAGCATCCCGCAGCGCAGCCTCCTGCAGGCGATCACGTTCGGCATCGTCCTGTTCACCCTGATCGTCCAGGGCGGAACGATCCGGTGGGTGGTCAGCCGGGCGCTCGGGGAGGGACCGAGCGAGGCGGAACCGGCGAGCGACTGAGGCGGAACCGGCTTCGGTACCGTCACGAATGTTCGGGACAGGTCAGGAGCGGGATCGCGGTCGCTGAGATATGTCCACCTCGGGAGTCGCGCTGTCTCAGGAGCTCGGTGGCGGCGTCTCCGCGACGGTGCAGCGCTCCGGCAGGCTGATCGCCCGGACTGATGTCTCGGCGGCATCAAGCAGGCGCGGCCTGGCCTCGACGCTCACCGGGGCCGCGGCCGAGCCGAGGACGCCGATCACGAGATCCACCGCCTGCTGCGCCGCGCGCACCTCTGCCATGCGCTCCGCGAACCCCGGCGTCGGTGGGTCTTGGGAGCCTTCGAGCGCGCCTGCCCAGCCTGCGAGCGCCATGCCGTCCTGTCGTCGCGTGTTCGCGTGTTCCGCGAGATTCGCTGCCGCCGCCCCGTCGCCGCCCTCGCTCGCCGCTGCCGATCCGCGGGCGAGGATGACTGCCGAGGCGAGGGCCTGTGCGGCCTCGCACATCTTCTCCATCGAAGCCCCAGGCGCCGGCGAGTCGGTGAGACCACCGCAGCCCGTGGCGGTGAGCGCGAGCGCGAGCGCCCCGACGGTCAGCCGCTTGAGCATTGGCCCCCATCCTGATCTGCGATTCTGCCCCGATGCTCGGCGCCCACCAACGCTGCGTCAACGGGCCGCCTGTCACCATGAATAGTGCCGCCGCATCCCCTCCGGGTGCGCGCAATCGAGGCCCGTCTCGAGTCGAAACCTTTCCCGCACATTCGTGACGAGGGCTTCGGTTGCTCGGCGTCAGGTCGCGTCGGGTCAGAGTGACGTCACCAGCGCCGGCGTGCCGCCGCCGCCACCGGCGACCGGCTCAAGGATCACCGTGAAGCGGTCGCCCGGGGCCGGCGCGTAGCCCCACGAGGCCATGTTTCCCGCCCAGTAGGCGGTCGAACCGGTGAACTGCATCTCGCCGACCTGGACGCGGGCCCCGCCCTGTTCGATCCAGCACCGGTAGACCTGCCCGGCGGGAGGCGCCTGGAGCGCCGTCGTGAGGACCACGACGGTTCCGTCGGAGGCGGTCCACGACAGGCTCCCCGCTGGTGTGCCGGCGGGGGTCGTGAGCGTCGCGACCCGATGGGCGGGGTCCTGGAGGATGTGGTCGAGCGTGGCCGTGACCCCGGCCAGCGCCGCGCTGTCGGCCTGCGCCTGATCGAGCTGCCGGCCCCTTTCGACGGCGATCGCGGCACCGCCGACGAACACGACCAGGGCGGCGGCGATCGCCAGCCAGGCCGTGGGGCGGAGCGACCGCCGACGTGTCGCGGCCGGGCGGAGCGGCACTGGCGCCTCGTCCCGGGCGACGGACAGGGTTCGTTCGCGAAGACCGGCGGGCAGCGTGATACTGCCGGCCGACCGGGCCAGGTCCCCGAGGGACCCCGCGGGATCCTCGTCGCCGGCCGCGTCGGCGCGGACGGCCAGGTCGAGGACGGCGAACGTCGCGCGCCAGGCATCGAGATCGGCCCTGCAGGCGGCACACGTCCCGAGATGCGCCCGGAGCTCGGCCGCCTCGATACCCGGATCCAGGTCGAGCTCCCGCAGGCGCCACGGCTCCGACGCGAGGTCCAGCAACCACTCCCGGGCTTCAGCGTGGTCCACGACGCCCTCCGTCCCGCTCGTCCCCGGCCACAACACCAAGCGTGGCCCCCGCCCACGGCCCGATGTCCGGCACGCTCTCGAGCATGGCCCGCAGTCGCAGCAGCCCCCGGCGCGTTCTCGTCTTGACCGTTCCCAGCGGCAGGCCGAGTCGTTCCGCGATCTCCGTCTGGGTGAGCCCATCGTCGTAGGCAAGCTCCACGGCCTGCCGTTCCGGCGCCGGCATCCCGTCGATCGCGGTCCGGAGCACGGCCTGGACCCATCGGCGCTCGGCGAGATCCGGCGGCTGATCGGCAGGTGCGGAGGAGCCGACCGGGCGCCCGAGGGCCATCAGCCGCTCGACATCGCTCTCTCCGCCTTCAGCCGATCCGGCAGCCAGCCCGACGACCACGGGGTGCCGCGACGCGGCCCGGAGCCGGTCGATCGCGCGATGGCGGGCGATCGCGAGCAGCCAGCCGATGAGCGACCCGGCTTCGGCGGCGTAGCTGTCCGGATTGGTCCACATCGCGAGCCAGGTCTCCTGCACGACATCCTGGGCGGCCCCCGGATCCCGGAGATACCGCATGACTGTCCCGTAGACCGCATGCACGTGGCGGTCGTAGAGGTGGGCGAACGCCTGCTGGTCGCGGGCAGCCACGCGGGCCATGAGCTCGGCATCGGAGGCGGTTGCAGCGGAGGCGGTTGCAGCGGAGGCGCCTGTCATGCCATACGCTCGTGGCAGGCCGGCGGTTTCACGCGACGCGGCTTCCAGCGGCCGGCCGAACGCCAGCTGCGCCCGAGCGGCGCCCACGTTCCCGCGAGCCGCGCAGAGACGGATCACGCGCGAGGATCCTGCAGCCGTCGCACCAGGAAGTGGTTCCCATCCGCATGTGCGCATCGTGGCGCTCCCGCCCGGCAACCTGTCAAGCGGTGATACCTGTGAGTACGTCGGATCGCGGCAGACGGTTCTCGCCGCCCTGCCGCCTCGCCGCCCTACCAGCCTGCCGGCCTGTTTGAAACCGCGCCCGGCAAGTCGGCGTACTCCGGTCCACAGGGGGCGAGATCCACCCCGAAGACAGGGAGACCAGAACGATGATCAGCAGCGTCCCGAAGCCGCGCCTGGCAAGGCCTGGTGCACTGGCGGCAATCCTCGTGCTCGTGGCCGCGGCACTCGGCGCCGCGCCCGTCCTCGCCGGCGGCTCATACGGCTACAGCGGAGCTTCGCCGTCGATCCCCGCCGGGGCCCCGGCGAGCGTCCAGGTGGGCACCACCACGTCGGCGCTCGGCACCGTCCTGGCCGGCCCGAACGGCATGACGCTGTACACGCTGTCGTCAGACCCGAACAACGCGAGCGTCTGCACGGGCCAGTGCCTCACCTTCTGGCCGCCGCTCCTCGTCGCGTCGGGCGGTACGGTTGCCGGGCCGTCCGGAAGCAGCCTCACGTTCTCCACCTTCACCCGGGTGGACAACGGCACCGTCCAGGCCGCCGCCGATGGGCGCCCGCTGTACTACTTCGCCAAGGACACCGCCGCCGGACAGACCAACGGCGAGGGGATCAAGGGCGCCGGTGGCGTCTGGCACGTCGCCGGCTCGACGGCAGCGAGCGCCGCGGCCGACGCCTCGCCGGCAGTGGCTGCAGGCGGCGGGTACGGTGCCTTGCCGGCCACCTCTGCAGCTCCGAAGTCCGCGACCCAGGCGCCGGCCTCATCGAGCACCGGAACGCCGGTCGGGCTCGTGGTCCTGGCGCTCGTCCTCGCCCTGGTCGCGGTCGCGTTCGTGGCGGGCATTCGCCGGAAGCGGCCGGTCGGCAACCGCTAGGGTCCGTCCCGGCCATCGGGAGCAACCGTCGGCGGCAACCCCTCCCTCGAGCGCAGGGCGCACGGCCCGGGTCGTGCGCCCTCCGTCCGGGCTTTCGCGGCCAGTCCCCCGGCCACCACCCCGCAATAGGCCGCCGGAGGGTCCAAGCGACGCGACACCGCGGGCGCAACAGCACTGGCCGTCAGGCCCCACCGGCGCCGTACCCTCGTTCGGCGCGGGCACCGATCGCAACGTCGGGCCGCGCCCCGGCTACCCGGGCGGTTCGACGACGGGCGGTTCGACGACGACGGAGGAAGCACCCCCATGCCCACGGCCGAAGCGGCGATCGATGATTTCCTGGCGCAGAAGCGGATCGCCGTCGCCGGCGTTTCGCGGGAGCCGGGCGGGAAGCATGGCGGGAACATCGTCTACCAGCGCTTCAAGGAGCGCGGCTACGAAGTGTTCGCCGTGAACCCCAACGCGGACACGGTCGAGGGCGACCCCTGCTACCGCAGCCTCGCCACGATCCCCGGAGGCGTCGATGCCGTCGTCATCGCGACGACCCCGGTCAACGCCGTGTCGGTCGTCGAGGAGTGCAAGGCTCTCGGGATCACGCGCGTCTGGATGCACCGCTCGTTCGGTGGCGGGAGCGTCTCAGCGGAGGCGCACGCGTTCTGCCGCGAGAATGGGATCGCCTCGATCGCCGGGGGCTGCCCACTGATGTTCGGACCCACCTCCGACGGCGGCCACCGCTTCATGCGCACCTTCCTCCGGCTCTTCGGCCAGCTGCCGAAGGAGGCCTGACGGGCTGAGCCGACCCGCCGCCGGGGAACCGGCGCGGTGCCGCGACCCAAGGAGCCATCCCAGGCCCGCAGTCGCCGGCCTGGTGCCGCCGCGGTCGTTCAGGTCCCGCGTGATCGTTTCATGTGCACGCTCAGCGTTCGCCCGGCCGCAAGGTGCGCCAAGTGGCCCGTACGACGACCGGGTGCGATCCTTCGGGCCGTTCCCGCATATGACGCGATCACCGGCCCCATAGCGACCGAGCCCCGCGGCGTATGCGCCGGCGAAGTGCGCGACGCGAACATGAAACGATCAGGGCGAGACGCAGCCGAACCTGACCTCGTGTCGACCGTTTCCCGGGGATCCCGGGGCGGGGACGGCGAGGCAGGGTCCGGATCAGGGGCACGCCCGGACCCGTCGGGGCACCGGCACACGCCCGGACCCGTCGGGGCACCGACACTCGTCCGGGAGCCGGTACCCTTGGCACACCATGGCCCATGAGTTCATCTACACCACCTACAAGCTCGCCC
>DATCGK010000203.1:0-3311 GCA_036508975.1 Candidatus Limnocylindrales bacterium | reverse complement strand
CTCGATCCGATCTTCCGGGCCCTGGCGCCGGGCGTGGACGCCGCGCCGCGGACGCCGGGCCGGACGGGCGATCCGACCCCGGCCGAGAACGGCTACCTGCATTGCGGCCCCAGCGGCGCCGGGCACTTCGTGAAGATGGTCACAATGGGATCGAGTACGGCCTGATGGCCGCCTACGCGGAGGGCCTGAACATCCTCAAGCACGCGGACGCGGGCCGGCAGCAGCGCGAGGTCAGCGCCGAGATCACGCCCCTGCTCGAACCAGAGCTCTACCAGTATGAGATTGACCTCCCGGCCGTGACCGAGGTCTGGCGGCGCGGCAGCGTCGTCGCCTCCTGGCTGCTCGACCTGGCCGCAGAGGCGTTCCAGCGCGACGACGATCTCGCTGGCTTCGAGGGCCGCGTCTCGGACTCCGGCGAGGGCCGCTGGACGAGCATCGCCGCCATCGACGTCAGCGCCCCGGCACCGGTCCTCACGACCGCGCTGTACGAGCGCTTCATGTCACGGGGCGAGGCTGACTTCGCCGACCGGGTGCTGTCGGCGATGCGCTTCGGCTTCGGTGGCCACGTCGAAGGGAAGGGCTGATCCCATCGTGGCTGACCGCCCCGGCGGCCGATCCGCCGCGCGTTCCGACGCCTTCGTCTTCTTCGGCGCCACCGGCGATCTGGCGTTCAAGCAGATCTTCCCCGCGCTGGCCGGCCTCGTCCGTGACGAGGGCTTCGACCTGCCGATCGTGGGCGTGGCGCGGTCGGGCGATCTCGAGAGCCTCAGGGAGCGCGCCCGCCAGAGCCTTCGGACGCATGGGTTCACTGATGCGGCCGCCACCGCGGCCCTGACCGACCACCTGCGCTACGTCAAGGGCTCGGATGACGACGTCGAGACCTTCCACGCCCTGCGCCGGGAGCTGGGGGAGGCGCACCACCCGCTCCACTACCTGGCCGTGCCGCCGGCGCTGTTCGCCGAAGTGGTCACCAACCTCGAGGCATCCGGCTGCGCGGATGGGGCGCGGATCATCGTCGAGAAGCCGTTCGGGCACGACCTCGTCTCTGCACGAGCCCTCAACGAGACGATCCATGCGGTCCTTGCTGAGCCGGCCGTCTTTCGGATCGACCACTACCTGGGCAAGGAGCCGGTCCAGAACCTGCTGTACTTCCGCTTCGCCAACTCGTTCCTGGAGCCGATCTGGAACCGCAACCGCGTCTCGTCCGTGCAGGTCAACATGCCCGAGGTCCTCGACGTCGCCGACCGGGGCGCCTTCTACGACCAGGCAGGGGCGATCCGCGACGTGGTCCAGAACCACCTCCTCCAGGTCGTGAGCCTGCTCGCGATGGAGCCGCCGTCCGGCCGCACGGCAGAGGCCACCCGCAACGAGCAGTTCAAGGTCCTCGACTCGATCCGCCCGCTGGCGCCGAGCGACGTCGTCCGCGGCCAGTACCGGGGCTATCGCGACGTCTCGGGCGTCGCACAGGGCTCCACCGTCGAGACGTTCGCGGCCCTGCGGCTCCACGTCGACACGTGGCGCTGGGCCGGCGTGCCGTTCTACGTCCGCACGGGCAAGTGCCTGCCGGTAACCGCGACCGAGGTCCTCGTCGAGTTGCGGCCCCCTCCCCGCTTCGTCTTCGGCCAGCCGCAGCCGCCCGACGCGGACTACTTCCGCTTCCGGCTCTCGCCGGACATGTCGATCTCGCTCGGGGCGCGGGCGAAGAAGCCCGGCGAGGCGATGGTCGGCGAGGCGGTCGAGCTGTACGCATCGCACCAGAGCGGGACCGAGCAACCGCCCTACCAGCGCCTGATCGGGGATGCGATCCGCGGCGATCAGTCGCTGTTCGCCCGCGAGGACGCGGTCGAGGCCGCATGGAGAGTCGTCGACGGCGTGCTCCGCGCCGGGGTCTCACCGCATGCGTACGAGCCCGGGAGCTGGGGTCCGGCGGAGGCGTCGAACGTGCTGGTGCAGGGCGATCGCTGGCACGACCCGGTGGCCCCGTGAGCGACCCGGACGGCCCGGTCGCGCCGGGCGCGCCCGGCATCCCGCCGACCTGGTCGAGCAGCGACAAGGATGCCGTCGGGACGTCGCACTACTCGAGTCGGGTCTGGTTCACGGTGGGGCACGGCATCCTCAACGAGGTCTTCTGGCCGCACGTGGACCGGCCGCAGATCCGGGATCTCGGGTTCATCGTGGCCGACGATGCGGGGTTCTGGAGCGAGGTCAAGCGCGATGCCGCACACCAGGTCCGTCACGAGGATCGGGGCGTGCCGGCGATCACGGCCGTCCACACGCATCCCCGCTACCGGCTCACGCTCCGCATCTGCGCGGACGACCATGCCGATGTCATCCGCGTCGAGGCCCGGCTCGAGGATCTCCGGGCCCCGGCCGATCCGGGCCGGATCGCGCACCCGCTGCGGCTCTACCCCCTCCTGGCGCCCCACCTGGGGTTCAGCGGCCTCCATGGCCGCGCATGGGTCGGCGCACACAAAGGCCGCCCGATGCTGTTCGCCCAGGACGGTCCGTGGGCCCTGGCACTGGCGTCCGACCCGGCCCCGGTGCGCCAGGGTGTCGGGTACGTGGGCGCATCGGACGGCTGGCAGGATTTCGCGGGCAACGGCCGGATGACCTGGACGTACCAGCAGGCGGGTCCCGGCAACGTGGCCGGCATGACCGAGCTCGCGCTCGACGGTGGCGTGGCCCAGCTCGCCCTCGCGTTCGGGGCCGGGCCCGACGAGGCCGGGCTCGAGGCGTCGGCCGCGCTGGCCGGGCCGTTCGAGAGTGCCTGGGACGAGTATCTCGGCAACTGGCACGGGTTCGCCCGGACCGTGGTGGATCCTCCCGCCGACCTGTCACCGGAGGAGCGCGACCTGTACCTGACCTCGGCGACGGTGCTGCGGTCGCACCAGGATCGAACCCTGCCGGGCGCGACCGTCGCCAGCCTGTCGATCCCGTGGGGCAACACCCGCAACGACCGGGGCGGCTACCACCTGGTCTGGTCGCGTGATCTCGTCGAGTCGGCCGGGGCGTTCGTCGCGCTGGGCGCCGTGGCGACGGCCCGACGAACGCTCGCCTACCTCGTCGCGTCGCAGGAGCCGGACGGCCACTGGCCCCAGAACCAGTGGGTGGACGGGGTGCCGTACTGGACCGGCCTGCAGCTCGACGAGGCTGCATACCCGCTGCTCCTGGCGGGTGCGCTCCGCACCGGTGCCGCCCACATGCACGGGAAGGCCGGCCCCCACGAGGAGGCATTCCAGAACCTCGTCAGCCAGGCGGCGCTCGACCGCATGATCCTTCGGGCCGCCGGGTTCATCGCGAGGACCGGCCCG
>DATCGK010000202.1:0-4568 GCA_036508975.1 Candidatus Limnocylindrales bacterium | reverse complement strand
TGAACCTTCAGGCGAGCCCGGACGCGACCGTCGCCCTGGCCGATGGTCCCCGCGAGGTGCGAGCTCGCGCCGCCGCGGGGGAGGAACGCGAACGGTTGTGGGCCGGGTTCCGCGACTATCCCGGCTGGGCCGAGGACATCGACGCATCGGCCGCACAGCGACCGACCCCTGCGGCCGTGGTCATCCTCGAACCCCGCGGCGCCGAATCAGCCGCAGTCGCCGCGTTGATGGTCGCGCCGACGCAATCAGTCGACGCCGAGCAGCCCCGCAGGCTGGCACTCCGTCACCTCTGGCTCATTCCCGGGCTCGGCCTCGCGCTCTTCGCCAACGCGCAGTCCACGACCCTTCATGTGGGATTGTCCCACTCCTCTTGTTCGGGATCGTGCCCCACATGACGGCCATGCTCGGGATCGGTCAGCCCCACTCTCGCGGCCAGCTGGCGTCGCGCGCCGTGCCCCTCTTCAACGCCATGCATCAGCCCGTCGTGCCGCTGGCGGTGCTCGGCCTCGCCGCTGCGGGCCTAATCTCCCCGTTCTTCCTCGTCGGCGCCCTGGCGTGGCTCAGCCACATCGTCGTCGACTGGGCCAAGGAGGATGGCCTGCGCCATGCAGATGGGTACGTCCTGGGCCGGTCAGTTTGGAATGCTCGCCCGTTCGGGCTCCCCAGGACGGCTGCCGGTTCGACAATCACGTCCGGGGTTCAAGCATTACCGCTGGCGTCCGCCTCCTCCGACGCGAGTTGACCCATTACCTGGCCGGGCTCGAGGGCCGCGACAGTGAGCCAGCCCTCGGTCCGTCCGCGATAGATCAGCGGTGTCGGACCCCGCCACCTCCACACAACCCGGTGACAATGCGAGAATGCAGCGGCAGCGGCGCCCGCCACGGCCCGGGTCGGCCGGCGCATTCCTCTACATGCTCAGGCCATCTATCGTCGGCACAGGAGGGACTGGAGTATGGTGAAGGGTCGCGAGGTGCGCCCGCGCGGCGGCTTCGCCATCGCCGCAGCAGTGGCGATCGTCGGCCTGGTTCGAGCCGCGGCCGACGTGAGCGAAGCAAGATGACCGCGATCATCGCGACCCAGGGTCTCGCGAAGTCGTTCGGCGCGACGGTGGCCGTCAAGGGCATCACCTTCGAGATCGCCAAGGGCGAGGTGTTCAGCCTGCTCGGACCCAACGGCGCCGGCAAGACCACGACGATCGCGATGCTCTCGTGTCTCATCGAACCCACCGCCGGCGACGCCACGATCGACGGTCATTCGGTCCGGCACGACTCGCTCGCGGTCCGGCGATTGATCGGCGTCGTGCCCCAGGAGATTGCCCTGTACGACGCCCTCTCGGCCCGCGAGAACCTCGCGTTCTGGGGCTCGATGTACGACCTGCGCGGTGCACACCTGGAGCGCCGGATCGACGCGGTCCTCGATCTCGTCGGCCTGCGAGATCGGGCCACTGAGCGCATCGCGGCGTACTCGGGCGGCATGAAGCGCCGGATCAACATCGCCGTCGGGCTCCTCCACGAGCCCGAGATGGTGTTCATGGACGAGCCGACCGTCGGCATCGACCCGCAGAGCCGGCGGAGCATCCTCGACTCGGTCAAGCAGCTGAATCAGGCCGGTCTCACCGTCCTCTACACCACCCACTACATGGAGGAAGCACAGGAGCTCTCGGATCGGGTCGGCATCATCGACCACGGCGAGCTCATCGCCCTCGGGACCCAAACCGAGCTCACGCGCCTCGTCGGCGAGCAGGAGACCCTGCGGCTCCACGTCGGCGACGAGGATGACACGGCGGCCCTGGCGACGGCGCTCGAGCACAGCCCCGGTGTCCTGGCGGCATCCGTCGTCGATGGCGCGATCGTGCTCTCGGTCGCCCATGCGGAGGAGTCCGTGGCGTCCGTGATCGTGGCCGCCGCCGGGCTCGGCTACCGGGTCCGGTCCGTCCAGATCGAGGAGCCCAACCTCGAGGCCGTGTTCCTGCGCCTGACCGGGCGCGCCCTCCGGGACTGATCCGTGCGCCACGTCATTGCGATCGCGCTCAAGGACCTGCGGCTCACGATCCGGGACCGCACAGCCCTGCTCGGCATGCTCGGCGCACCCCTCGCCCTGGCCCTCGTTCTGGGCTTCGCGTTTGGCAGCTTCGGGGGCTCCAGCGGGGCGATCCCCGTCGTTGTCGTCAACGCCGATGGCAGTGCCGGCGGAGGTGCAGCGATCGTGGCCGTCCTGCGCTCGCCCGATCTCGCGTCGCTCTTGAAAGTCACGACGGCTCCCGATGTTGCGAGCGCCCGCCAGGCGGTGGACGACGGGACCGTGTCGGCGGCCATCCTCATCCCAGCGGGCCTGGGCTCGGCGATCACCGCCGGACGACCGGCGTCCCAGGCGGTCGTGGAGGTGTACGGCAACCCCTCCCAGGGAACCTTGAGCGGGATCGTCCAGACGGTCGTGGACGGGGTGCTGGCGCGCCTGGTCGCGGCCTCGACGACTGCCACCGTGACGGCCGAGTCGCTCGTCCGGGCCGGGATCCTCGGTTCTGCCGACCCGCGCCTGGCGACGGCAGCCGCTGCCGCTGCGACCGAAGCCGCGAGCGCGACGTCGGTCGTCATCGCTGGTTCGGGACCGACCAACAGCGGCACCACCGACTACGGCCGCATCGTCGGCCCGAGCATGGCCGTGCTCTTCCTGATGTTCACCGTCACCGCGGGCGGCCGGCGAATGCTCGAGGAGCGCGACAACGGCACGCTCGCACGGCTGCTCGCGAGCCCCGTGCGGCGGAGCGAGGTCCTCGTCGGCAAGGGCGCCGGGATCTTCCTCATCGGGCTCATCCAGATGGCGACGCTGCTCGCCCTCACGACCGTGATCTTCAGCATCGCCTGGTCGTCCCTTGCCGGACTGGTTCTGCTGACCGGGGCGGTCGTCTTCTGCGCGACGTGCTGGGGCGTCCTCATCGCCGGCCTCGCCCGGACCGCCGCTCAGGCGAACCAGGCGGGCACCGCGATCACGATCGTGTTCGGGATGATCGCGGGCAACTTCGTCCCGCGCGCTGACCTGCCCGCGCTGCTGCAGAACATCAGCCTGGCGACCCCGAACGGCCTCGGCCTCGAGGGCTACCAGTCGCTCGCGGGCACCGGCGACTTCGCCTCGCTGGCGCCGATCGTGGCCGGGCTCGTCCTGGCCGGCGCGGTCGTCCTCGCGCTCGCGATCATCGGCTCGCGCGGCCGCCTGACGAGCGTGTGAGGCGACGAGCGATGGCCGCCATGCTCCGCCGGATCAGCTCGATCGCTCGGACCGACCTGCGCATCGAGCTGCGTGACCGAAGCACCTGGCTCTTCTACCTTGGCCTGCCCCTCCTCTTCACGGCGATCCTCGGCGTGGCGACCGGGAGCAGCCCGAGCCCGCTGCGCCTCGTCGTCGTCGATGCCGATCAGTCGGCGGTATCGCGGGCGCTCATCTCGAATCTCGACGCTCAGCATGGTCTCGCGACCGAGACCGTCGATGCGGCGAGCCCCGATGCCACCTCCGGAGCACCGCTGCTGACGATCGCGAGCGGGTTCGGCGCCGACCTGCTGGCGGGCAACGTCCCGACCCTCGGGCTCGCGAACCTCACGAGCGACGCCAATGGAGTCGTCGTCCGCCAATCCGTCGGCTCGGCGGTCGACGAGGTGGCGGCTGCCGCGACCGCCGCCCGGATCGCCACGCAAGCCGCCTCTCAGATTAGGCCGTTCGGAAGCGCCAGCGCGCAGGCAGCCTATCTGGCTTCGGCGCTCGACCTGGCGCAGCCGTTGATCGCGGCGCCGGCCGCCGTGACGCGCGCCGAGACCGCCTCGGCCGCCGACGTCCCGTCGAGCGGCTTTTCCGAGTCATCACCGGGCGAGCTCGTGACCTGGACCCTCATCACGCTCCTTGGCGTTTCTGAGGTGTTCATTTCCGAACGGCTTTGGGGGACCCTGCGCCGGCTGCTCGTGACCCCAACCAGCCGGGCGACGATCGTTATCGGCAAGATCACCGGTCGGTACATGCTCGGCCTGCTCCAGATGGCGCTCCTCATCGGCGTCGGAGCCGCCGTCTTCGGGGTGTCGTGGGGTCGTTCGCCGGTCGCCCTCGTTCTCGTCGTCCTCGCGTTCGCACTCGCGGCGGTGGCGCTTGGGGTATTGCTCGCGAGCGTTGCCCGCACCCGCGCTCAGGCAACCCAGCTGACGATCCTGGCCTCGATGCTCCTCGCCTCGCTTGGCGGGGCTTGGTTCCCGCTCGATATCACGCCGGCCGCGTTCCGCGCGATCGCGCAGGTGCTGCCCACGACCTGGGCGATGAGCGGCTTCAACGACGTGATCCTGCGCGGGGCAGGGCCCCTCACGGTCCTGCCCGCGGTCGCGGTCCTGTGCGGGTTCGCCGCTCTGTTCTTCGCGCTTGCCGTCAGGCGCCTGCGGTACGACTGAGGCGAGAGGCGAGCTCAACACCAGGTGTGGGCGAGGGCTTCGCGGTCGGCCTGCTCACCCCGGAGCGCGAGTCCCGGCGCGGCCGGCGCCGGGGGCAGCCCGAGGGATAGGTTCCCCTTCGACTGATGCCAGAGGCGTGGACGA
>DATCGK010000201.1:0-4086 GCA_036508975.1 Candidatus Limnocylindrales bacterium | reverse complement strand
CGGGGCGAGAGGAGTCGCGCCGACACTTTCCAACTGTCGATCCGCATCGAGCCCCAGCCAGTCACGAGCATCCTGAGCGTCACCAACGCATCGGAGATCGCGTAGGTGGCCCAGTCGCCGTTCGACCGAGCCCCTTGGCGTCGATCACCCCCACCGCTATGTCGAGGTCGCGGCAGCAGCCTCCCGGTCGGCGGCGACCAGCTCGATCCGTTGCGTGAACGAGAGCCGCCACGGCCAACGCCACGGCGTCGCGCTGGCGAGCCGAAGGGACGAGCCAGCGACCTTGTCGAGTGGATCGGGCTGGTGGCGGTGGAGCGGCACGACGCCCGGCCGGATGTCCCAGATGAGGGCCCGGCCGCCGGGGCGCAGCACCCTGCCGATCTCGGCCTGCCCGGCCGTCGCGTCGGCCCAGTGATGCATGGAGAGCGTGCTGACGACGAGGTCGAACGAGGCGTCTGGGAACGGCAGCGCGTCGACGCCGCCGACCACGAAGGTCGGGCGACGCTCGGCGATGGCCATCTGCACGGCGTTGGCGCGGGCCCGCTCGATCATCATCGGGTCGAGGTCGAGCCCGGTCACTTCGAGGCCGTGATCGCGGGCCAGCCGGTTCGCGAGGTGCCCGGGGCCGCAGCCCACGTCGAGAACCCGACCTCCGTTGGGTGCGGCAGTGGCGACATCGGCTGCGACCGACGCGTAGAACGAGCCGAGCAGCAGGCCGCTGAGCGAGTCGTAGCGGGCGGCGTCGCCCATGATGATCCCGCCCGGAGTCTGGAGTCCCCCAGAGCCACGGGTGTGTCGCAGGACCGCGACGGCTGCGACTGCGCCGCCGAGCATGATCACCGCCGTGCGCAGCCGGGGCATGTCTCCCTCCGATCCACTCTGGATGCCCAACAGCGTAGGCCCTGTCCGGCTTCCCCGCCTGCGCTACGACCGTCAAGCCTCCCGCTCTCCGGTCGGCGTGTCGCTCCCAGCGCGAGCAGCCTCGTCTGGGACAGGAAGTGGGCCCACGTGCAAACTCCCGCGCACGCACTGGGTGGGCGTACCGGCCATGGCCCGCGCGGCGAGGCAGATCGCAACCATCATCTTGGTGAACCTTGTCATCATGGTGATCGTCGTCGAGCAGACAGTGACCAGCGCGGGCTGACCGTCCGGGTCACCGCCTCGCACCGACACGGGGGACCGAGGGGATGCAGACGCCGCCACCGACCTTCGCCGCCGACATCAAGCCGCTCTTCCGCGAGCGGGACCGGCGTGCCATGACCTTCCTGTTCGACCTCTGGGACTACGAGGCCGTCAGGGAGAACGCCGAGGCGATCCTCGCTGCCACCGAGGGGGGCGACATGCCCTGCGACGGTGCATGGCCGGTCGAGCGGGTCGAGGTACTTCGCCGCTGGATCGAGGGAGGCTATCAGCCGTAGGTCTGCCGGGGCATCGATGACCAGCCGAAGGGAGCGCCATGATCAGCGGGGTCCATTCCATCGTGTTCAGCCCGGCGGCCGATGCGGTGCGTGCCTTCTTCCGGGACACGCTCGGCCTCCCGTTCGTGGATGCCGGTGACGGCTGGCTCATCTTCGCCCTGCCGCCCGCCGAACTGGCCGTCCACCCGGCCGAGGCGCCACGGCATGAGATCTACCTGCTGTGCGACGACCTCGACGCCACGGTGACGGCGCTGGAGGCGAAGGGCGTCCGGCTGGCCCAACCGATCACCGAACAGGCGTGGGGTCGCCTGACGGCCATCGCCCTGCCCGACGGCTCCGAGATCGGGCTGTACCAGCCCACCCATCCCCGGCCGGGCGTCTGAGGCCCCCGATCCCGATGTCAAGGCCTGCCTTGGCCGCGCCCGAGCGACGACCTGATACCCCCGCCCGAACCGGCTGGTTCCTCGCTGGGTACGCCGGTGTCGCGGGCTTCTTCCTCGTCGAAGGGCTGGCTCGTCGACCCGGCACGGCTGCGAGCCTCGACGCCTCCGGTGACGATCAAGGCACGACAAGGAAGATCGTCGCTGCCTATGTCGCGGCCGCGACGCTGGCCCCCCTGCTGCGGCACCTCCCGGTTCGCTCTCTGCCGCGAGGGGCGGCGCCCGTCGGGCTGGCCCTGCAGGCCACAGGACTGGCCCTGCGAGTCTGGTCCATGCGGACCCTCGGAGTCGCCTACTCGCGGACGCTACGCACCGACGATGCCCAAGGTGTCGTCGATGACGGCCCGTATCGGTTGATCCGCCATCCGGGCTATGCCGGATCGCTGCTCACCTGGACGGGGTTCGCGCTCACGTCGCGAGGCCTGCCTGCCGTCGCCGTCGTCACGGGCCTCCTCGGTCGGGCGTATCGGCAGCGCATCGCGGCTGAGGAAGCCATGCTCGGGCGTGGCTTGCCGGGTTACGCCGAATACAGCCGCCGCACCAAGCGGCTCGTCCCATTCATCTGGTGACAGCGTCACGAGGCGCTCCAGTAAGACCACGGGGATGACGCGGGTAGTCCGTCGCTGGTACTCAGCGAAGTTCGGGTTGGTGGCGACGCGCTGCGCGAAGAGCCGGTCGCGCTCTTCCCCCTCGGTTGCCCGCGCCCGCGCCTCGAACGTCTCCCCGCCCACCTCCACGGTCACGACCGGGTGCGCGAGGAGGTTGTGGTACCACGCCGGGTGGGTCGGAGCGCCACCCTTCGAGGCCACGATGACGTAGTTGTCCCCATCACGGGAGTAGACGACCGGGGCGAGGCGCGGCTGGCCGCTGCGGGCGCCCGTCGTCGTCAGGAGGAGCACCGGGCGACCGGCGAAGGGGCCGCTCGTGACCTGCCCGCCGTTGGCGCGGAAGTCCGTGATGAGCACCTTCGTCATCGCCGCGAAGGCGGCGCGGGGGTCTGGGTCGGTCATGGACGCCATCGTAGTCGCGTCTGCCCGGCGGGCCGCCGTCGCCTCCACCTCGGCCGGGTTGCCTATCAACCGACCACGAGTTCCATCCCGGGCGCGTCGTCGGGCCGGGCGGCGAAACCCAGACGCTCGTAGAAGGGCCGCACACCGAACGCGCAGAACAGTTGTATATCGACGATGTTCTGCAGCCGACACTCGGCCACGAGACGCTCGACGATGGCGCTCCCGATGCCCCGGTGCCGGTAGTCCGGATCGACGATCACGTCGACGAGCAGGGCGTGCAGGACGCCGTCGCCGATGATCCGCCCGGTCCCCACGAGGCGCTCACGCTCGTAGGCCGACACGGCATACCACGTCGGTGCCAACGCAGCGGCGGCCGCCGCGACCGTGAGGCGACCCTGCAGGTCCCAGCCCGTGGTCGCGAACAGGCGGACGAACGCGAGCGGGTCCGGGATCTCCGCCGGGTACTCGATCAGCGGCGACGGGGTGTGCATCAGCGCGACCGCTAGGAGGACGACTGCTTGGCCGGGCGCCTCCTGAGTCGCCGGGCCACGGCCGTCGCCAACAGGCTCATGGCGATGCTCGTGACGACCGGGGACCACCACGGGGGTCGCCCGGCCCGCCTACGACGCATAGCCTCCGTGTCCATGAAGATGCCACGACACGTCGGGCAGCGCCATGCCCCAGAGCGCCGTCTAAGCGGCTGCATGAAGGTCCCGTCCTTCGGGCACTTCCACGCCGTCTGTGTCTCGTCGGTCATCGTGTCTCCCCTCACGAGGTGGAGCGGATCAGCGCCGCACGAGTGTCCGGATGATCGAACGCAAGACGAACAGTCCCACGATGATCGCCCCGGTCCGCTGGAGGGCGAGGCGGTTCGCATCGAGGGCGGGCTTCCACTCGACCCCGCCAGCCTTGATCACGTAGACGCCCGCCGGGGTCGCCCGAAGCCCGTAGCCGATCCCGTACCCCGCCTGAGGCGCGCCGTCCGCGTCTTCCGCACCGCCGGTGCCGGACGGGACTCCTGCGCCGGTGCCGCCGCCCCCACCGGCGCCGCCCATGACATTGGCCACGGGGATGACGGTCACCCCGTCCTTCTCGTACGGGTCGCCGAAGACGCGCTTGACCGTCATGGCATCGCGGGCATGGTTCAGCACTTCGTGAACGTCCATCGTTGCTCTCCTTGAATACGAGGCATCGGGGATGCGCCAAGTGGCTCGGCGC
>DATCGK010000200.1:0-2263 GCA_036508975.1 Candidatus Limnocylindrales bacterium | reverse complement strand
GGAGACATTCGGATTGCTGATGAAGACCCGCCGATCCCGGGCGCGGGCGAGAGCCTCATCCGCGTGACCGCGGTGGGTCTGTGTGGCTCCGACCTCCACTGGTTCGCCGAAGGCGGCATCGGGGATGCTCAGCTCGTGCATTCGCTAGTGCTCGGGCACGAGTTCGCTGGGGTCGTGCAGGGCGGGCTCGACGATGGGCGACGCGTATCCGTCGACCCCGCGTGTCCGTGCCGAGCGTGTGAGCCGTGCCTGGAAGGCAATCGCAACCTTGGCCCCTCGGTCCGTTTCGCCGGGCACGGCACGAACGACGGTGGTCTGCGTGACTACCTCGTGTGGCCCCGGTGCTGCTGCACCCGGTGCCCGACGTCTTGAGCGACGCCGACTCGGCTATGCTGGAACCGCTCGGAGTGGCGCTGCACGCCTATGACCTGGACAAGACGCGGGCGGGTGGGGTTGTGGCCGTCATCGGCTGCGGGCCCATCGGGTTGTGTCTGGTCCAGCTGGCCCGAGCTCCGGGCGCCCGGCAGGTCGTGGCCGTCGAGCCGTTGGGGCACCGACGCGAGGCGGCCGGGGCGATGGGCGCCGACGTCGTCCTCGACGCGGACGCCGACGACGTCCACGCGGCCCTGGCAGAGGCGACGGGCGGCCGGGGCGTTGATGTCGCGTTCGAGTCGGCCGGCAACGATGCGGCCGTTGCGCTCGCCGTCGCGGCCGCGAGGCCCGGGGGACGGGTCGTCCTGGCCGGAATCCCGGGGCAGGACACGACTACGTTCCCCGCCTCGGTGGCGCGCCGCAAGGGACTGACCCTTAAGCTCTCCCGGCGCATGAGGCAGATGTACCCCAGGACAACGCGGCTGGTAGCCGACGGGCTCGTTGACGTCTCGTCGATCGTCTCGCACACCTTTCCGCTCGCCAGGGCCGATGAGGCGTTCCGGGCCGCCAGCAATCGCGTCGGTCTCAAGATCATCGTGTCGCCGAACACGTGAGCACCGGAGCCGCTCTGGTCATCGCGGTCGACTGCTCGACGACGGCGGCCAAGGCCGTCATCCACGACGAGGCGGGCCGCGCCGTCGCGCAGGCCGCACGCCCCCTGCGCACGCTGCAGCCCCGCCCCGCCTGGCACGAGCAGGACGCCGAACAGTGGTGGGTGGCTACTCAGGGGGCCATCGCCGAGGCAGTTGCGGCTCTCGCCGACCCCGGCCGGGTCCACGCGCTGTGTCTAACGCACCAGCGAGAGTCGTTCGTGTGCGTGGACGGCGCCGGGCGGCCGCTGCGTCCGGCGATCCTCTGGCTCGACGGCCGGGCCCATGAGGAGATCGCGGAGCTCGGCTCGTCGCGGGTTCACGAACTGTCGGGCAAGCCGCCGGACACCACCCCTACCATCTACAAGCTAGCGTGGCTGGCCCGGCACGAGCCCGCCGTCCTGCGCGATGCCGTTTACGTGGGAGACGTCCAGGCCTACCTCGCCTGGCGGTTGACTGGTAAGTGGGCGACCAGCCACGGGTCGGCCGACACCCTCGGGCTGTTCGACCTCCAGCGCATGGACTGGTCCCCCGAGCTGCTTGACCTCGCCGGAGTCCGGCTTGACCAGCTACCCGATCTGGTGCCCGCAGGCGACCTGCTCGGCACGATTCCGGGTGAGGTGGCTCGCTCGCTTGGCCTGCCCGGGCCGGTGCCCCTGGTCGCCGGCATCGGCGACGGCCAGGCAGCCGGCTTGGGCTTGGGCGCGACGGCTCCCGGCGTCGCGTACCTGAACCTCGGTACCTCTATGGTCCTGGGTGTCCAGTCGAAGGAGTACCTGTGGGACCCCGCGTTCCGGACCCTTGCCGGGATCCGGCCGGGGACCTACACGTTGGAGACCGTCCTCAATGCGGCCGCATACGTTGCCACGTGGTGCAGGGAGCAGTTCGGTGAAGCCGGGGCCGGGGACATCGCCGGAGCGGATATGGAGGCTGCGGCGGCGCGGCTGCCCATCGGAGCCGAGGGCCTGCTCACGCTGCCCTACTGGAACGCCGCGCAGACCCCGCACTGGGACGCCCTGGCACGCGGCGCGATCATTGGGTGGCACGGTCGGCATACCCGTGCTCACCTGTATCGCTCGATCCTGGAGGGCGTCGGATTCGAACTGCGGCTGCACCTCGAGCGCCTCGAGCAGGTCAGCGGCCAGCCGATCGGGTCGATCCGCGCGGTGGGCGGAGGGGCCCGCAGCCCGTTGTGGATGACGATCATCGCCAATATCACCGGCCGCCCGGTGAACGTGTGC
>DATCGK010000199.1:0-2158 GCA_036508975.1 Candidatus Limnocylindrales bacterium | reverse complement strand
CGGCATAGAGAACCGGAGCGGCTCCGCCCGTCTTTCAGGGCGACGGAGTCAGGCGACGCTAGTCCTCGCACGCGCACACATAGGGCGTGGCAGAAACGGCAGATACGGCGTCGGTCGATCTATCGCTTGCGCGGCGCTGAGCGGCTCTGTACCGAATCGGGAGGTTGTCCGGGATCTCGTAGAACTTTGAATGGCGGTCCTCCCGTCCCGTCCGCTCCTTTTGGGAGCGTTCGGGGCGACTAAACCAAGTCCGAGAGGACAGGAGGAACCGCCATGAAGAAGGTACCCGGCCCAAAGGTCGTCACGGCTCTGGAGGCCGTCGAGAGTTCGCTTCCTGCGGAAATTCAGGAGGCGTTGGGCGAGCTGGTGGGGGCGGCGAGGGAAGGATTGCTCGCGCTGTCGGTCGGTGTCGGTTTGGCCGTGGTGCACGAGTTGATGGAGCTGGAGGTGGGCGAGGTCGTTGGCCCGAAGGGCAAGTGGAACCCGGATCGGACCGCGAAGCGCCACGGCCACGGGGACGGGTCGATGACGCTCGGCGGCCGGTGTGTGAAGGTCCGTCGACCCAGGATCCGCTCGGCGGACGATGAGCGCGAGCTGCCGGTGTCGACGTATGCGTACTTCGCCGATCGCGATCCGCTCACGCGAGCGGTGATGGACCGGATGCTCGCCGGCGTCTCGACGCGCCGGTTCGCCCGCGTGGGCGAGCCGGTCGGCACGGGGGTCGATCAGGACTCAAGCTCGACGTCCAAGAGCACTGTCTCGGAGCTGTTTATCGAGCGAACCCGCACCGCCCTGGGCGAGCTGATGGGCCGCCGGCTGGACGACGTGCGCCTAGCGGTGATGATGCTCAGGTGGTCTGGAGATCGCCGACCGCACGCACGTCGTCGCGCTCGGAATCTCGACCGAGGGCGTCAAGATCCCGCTCGGGCTCTGGGAAGGCTCCACCGAGAACGCCGCGCTCGCTCGCGCGCTGCTCTCAGACCTCGTCGACCGCGGCCTGGATCCCGAGCAGGCGATCCTGTTCGTGATCGACGGCGGCAAGGCGTTGCGCCGCGCGATCAAGGACGTCTTCGGTGAGCACGCGCTGGTGCATCGCTGCCATCGCCACAAGGAGAGGAACGTATGCGACCTGCTCCCCGAACGCGACCGGCCCGCCGTCCGCGCCCGGATCCGCGGCGCGTGGGCGCTGAGCGACCCCGAGCTCGCCGAGCAACGGCTCGAGCTGCTCGCCTTGAGAACTCGACCGGACCTGGCCCGACGCCGCCGGCTCGCTGCGTGAAGGCATGGCCGAGACGCTGACGCTGATGCGGCTCGGGATCACCGGGCAGCTCGCCACGACGCTGTGCTCGACGAACCCGTGCGAGTCGATGATCGAGATCGTCCGCTCCACCCAGCGCAACGTCAAGCGCTGGCAAGACGGCGACATGCGCAAGCGCTGGACCGCCGCCGGCATGCTCCAAGCTGAGCAGCAGTTCCGCCGGATCATCGGCTACCGCGATCTCGCCAACCTCATCACCGCGACCGAACGACACGCAACCCTCGCCGCCCCCAAGAACCTCGACCGCCAGGAGATCGCCGAGTCCGTTACCGTCTGACCATCAACCGCGAGGATCGCTGTCGGAGTTCCACGACGATCCGGACATCCTCCGAATCGGGGTCCAATCACCCACAGGCGCGAGCAACGCCAGCGACGCGGCCGCCTGAGCGCGCGTCGGGGCATCGGGGCCTACCTGCCTCAACCTGCGGCGACAATCTGCGAGACACGAGCCGCCGTCATGCCGGTAGCCCGCGCCAACGAACGGACGCCGACACCTGCGGCGATGGCTTCGGCGATGACTGCATCCCGGACATGCCGGGCATCGGCTAGCGCGACCTGCTGCGCTTCGACGGCTGCGATTGCTTGGATGGTCGTTTCGATCACGTCGACCTCGATGAACTCGCCGTGGATCTGTTGGTAAGCGAACACCGCTGCGCGTAACGCGGCGCTGCGCGTCCTGAATCCCGTCTCACGCTTGCCGCCGATCAGCGTGAACGTCCAAGTGCCTGGGGCCGGAGTGACGCGGCCGGGTTCGGGCTGGACACGCCCGGCAGGCGCGCCGCTGCGCTTCAGGCGGACACGACCGATCGGCTCGCCGAAGAACGTGACAACGGCGCGGCC
>DATCGK010000198.1:0-3403 GCA_036508975.1 Candidatus Limnocylindrales bacterium | reverse complement strand
AGCGGCAGCCAGATCGTCGAGGTGTTGATCACGTCGCCTACGAAGGGAACGCGGAAGCCGTTGAAGCCGAAGTGGTTCTGGATGTAGATCGCCGCGCCGATCGCCACGACGAACTGCCAGACCAGCTTCTGGCGGACCCGGATGCCGATACCGGTCCTGGCGTTGAGCCAGTCGTCCACCGCGCCGAGGCCGCCCACCAGGGCGAGCACGGCGAGCGGCGAGTAGGTCGACGCATCGAAGGCGTCGAAGACGAACGCGACGGCGAGGATCACCGCCACGATCAGGACGCCGCCCATCGTCGGCGTCCCCTGCTTCACCAGGTGGGTGCCAGGGCCGTCTTCGCGGATCTGCTTGCCGATGCCGACCCAGCGCAACAGGCGTAGATACGGCGGCATCAGGATCACCATGCAGGCGAATGCCAGCAGCAAACCCTGGATGAACTCGACGGTGTGGGTGTTCAAACGATCTCCTCGGACGCTCTGCCTGACTGCCGCGATCCTCCCGCCGCGACCGTCCCGGCTGCGCTCCCTGCGCTTCCCACCAGCGATTCGACTATCCATTCGAGCGCGACGCCACGCGATGCTTTGACCAGGACCGCATCGCCCGGCTCGAGACGTTCCTGCAGCGCCCTGAGGGCCTCGGCTCGATCGGCGACCCCGACGACGGCGCCGCCTCGTGACCTGACCCCGGCAGCGATGCCGGTCGCCTCCTCGCCTACTACTACGACCAGATCCGCGAGGCCGGCGGCCGCCTCCCCCACTTCCCGATGGCCTCGATCGTGAGACTCCCCGAGTTCTCTCATCTCCCCAAGGACCGCCACGTGGCGGCCGGGCAGCGTGGCGAGCAATTCGAGTGCCGCGATCACCGATGTCGGTGAGGCATTGTATGAATCATCGAGGATCGTGAGGTCGGGCAGTCGCACGATCTGGTCTCGATGCGGTGCGTGCCAGCCGCGGCTCAGCCCCATGGCAATGACGTTCAGGTCCAGGCCCGCGGCCAGACCGACGGCCGCGGCCGCCAGGCCGTTGTGGACGCCGTGGCGGCCCAGTGCGGGGGTGGATGCCGCGACCTGCCCGGCGGGGGTAACCAGCGTGAATCTCATGCCGTCCAGGCCGGCGGACACGACGTCTTCGGCCCGAACGTCTGCTTCCGCCGCGAAGCCGTAGGTGAAAGCGCGGGCGGGGCCCCTGTAGCGCATTCCGGCCACGCGGAAGTCGTCGGCATTGAGGACGGCCGCTCCATCTGCCGGGAGCGCTTCCAGGAGCTCGCCCTTGGCCTGCGCGATGGCGCCGATGCTGCCGATGCGCGAGAGGTGCACTTCGCGGACCGCGGTCACGACGCCGATGCGGGGCCTGGCGATGGCCGCCAGCTGGGCGATCTCCCCGCCAACGTACATGCCCATCTCCAGGACGGCGGCTTCGTCCCCCGGACCCATCCTGAGCACGGTGAGGGGCAGGCCGATCTCGTTGTTGGCGTTGCCTTCGCTCTTGAGGGTAACGAAGCGCTCGGCCAGAACGGTGGCGATCGCCTCCTTCGTCGAGGTCTTGGCGACGCTGCCTGTCACGCCCACCACGAGCGGCGAGAAGCGGGTTCGCCAGGCTGCCGCTACCGCGTGCAAGCCGCGGAGGGTGTCGGGCACGGCGACGATCGCCGGCCCGTCCGTCCGGGCCAGGTCGGACATGTCGCCGGGCAAATCGCGCACCAGAAGGGCGGCGGCGCCGGCGGCGACGGCTTCGCGAAGGAACCTGTGCCCGTCGGTGCGTTCCCCCGGCAAGGCCACGAAAAGCTCCCCGGGACTGACCTGCCGCGAGTCCACGGCGGCGCCGCGGACGGGCCGGTCGGAGGGATGGATCAACCGACCGCCAGTTACGGCGGCGATCTCGGCGGCGGTCAGGGCGAGCGGCCCCGCTCCAGGCCGAGGCTCCGGTTCGCGGGTGTCGGTCACCCCTCCAGTTTCGCACAGGGAACGGCGCCCGATGTTGGAGAGCCCGCTCACCCCAGCGGTGTGGGGGTCGGCGCTCCGCTTCGGGCGGCGCTCGACGACGGGCCGGAAGGGCCGACCGCAGGTCCGGACGGGCTCGCCGTGGCGTTGCTCCGCGGCGGGATCCCGAGGCTCGCGACCGCGTCGGTCGCGACCCGGCGGAACAGCTGGTAGGACTCCTCAGGAAGCGGCAGAACGCCCTGCCTGACGACGGTCGGCGTGCCTTGATAGATCACGGCACCGATCATCACCTCCGGAGCGTTTCGGCCCACGTAGCCGTAGAAACTGTAGTTGTAGGTTTCGGGCAGCCAGCCGCCCTTGCCGGCGTCGAGGGTCGGATCCCAGATCTGCGCCGTGCCGGTCTTGCCACCGACGAGATAGCCGGGGATCAGCGTGCCCTTGCCGTAGGAGGACGGGCCGGCCGTGATCACGTGCGCCATCAGCCCGGTCAAGTTTTGCGAAAGCGCGCCATCGATGATCGTGTGCGCGGTCGGAGTGCTGGTCGGGCCCGCGACGGGTTGAACGGCATGCGGAGTCAGGAGCGTGCCACCGTTGGCCATGGCCGTGTAGGCCCGCAGGATCTGGAGAGGCGTGACGGCCACTCCCTGGCCGAACGATGCGTTCGCAAGGTCGATCGGACGCCATATGTTCTTCGAAGGGTCGTTGACGAGGCCCGAGACCTCGCCGGCCAGATCCACGCCGGTCTTATGCCCCAGGCCATAGGACTGCCACGTCCCGTACAGCACTTTCGAAGCGGTCGGCACGTCCTTGCCCAGCTTGAAAGCAACCTGGGTCACGCCCACGTTGCGCGACCAGGCGACGATGTCCTGGAAAGTCATCCAGCCCATCGCCGTCTTGTTGGCGTCTGCCACCTCCGTGCCGTCGGGCAGCGGAAGAATCCCGTAGTCGTCGATCTTGGTCATCAGACTTGTGGTCTTCGTCTGCAGGGCCGCGGAAGCGGTGAACATCTTGAACACGGAGCCTGGCTCATAGACCTCACTGATGACCGGATCCATGAACAGCGAGGGGTCCTGGGACGCGACCTCCTGGTAGAGGTTGGCGTCGAACGAGGGGTAGCTCGACTCGGCCAGGATCTCACCCGTCTTGGGGTCCATGACGACTATCGAGACCGTCTTGGCCTTGTCCGCCACCCACGCGGCATAGACCTCCTGCTCGACCTGGAATTGCAGGCCGGCGTCGATCGTCGTGCGAATGTCCTCGCCCGGCACGCCCGCGTCGATCACTTGAACGCCAGACAGGTTCGGGTCGATCTTGCTCACTTGGGCACGTCCGGCGAGGATCGAGTCGTAGGCCTGCTCCACGCCGTACTGACCCACGCCCGCGGCGTTCACGAAACCTAGCAGCTGGGCTGCCAGGGAGGTGTGGGGTGCGCCACCGGCTTGCGGGTAGACGCGGACGGGC
>DATCGK010000197.1:0-2512 GCA_036508975.1 Candidatus Limnocylindrales bacterium | reverse complement strand
GACCCACGGTCCTGGTCCCTCGAGGTGCAGCCTCAGGTCCACGCTCGCGAAACTCTCTCCGAACGCGTACAGCGAGACACCAGCACTCAGGTCGATCTCGAAGTGGAAGGTCGGCGACCACAGCACGAGCGCGTCGAACTGCAGATGGCCTTCCGCGCCGACACCGGCGACCTCGGCCTTCAGCTCGACGCGGGTGCCGAGCTGGAACGAGTTCGACGTCAGCGCGAGGTAGGCCTCGGCGCGCATCGTGATGAACGACGGCGGCGAGAGGTCAACGCTGACGCGGCTCATCCCGGCTAACTCGCCAGGCGGGGCGTAGTGCGGATGGAAACCGCCGGCCGAGATCGCCAGGTCCGGGTGGTCGCCCCACCCGATCAGCAGGCCGAAGTCGCCGGAGATGGCGAATCCAGCCAGGCGCGAGCCGGCCAAGCTGACGCGGAAGAGCAGGTGATCGGGCGTGATCTCGCCGTAGATGTCCGCGCGCAAGTCGACGATCGGGACATCCGGGTCGGGCAGGGCCACCCGCAGCGAGCCGATCAAGATCACCTTAGGATCTGGCAGGGCGATGACCACGCCCAGGCGCGCGGTGACGAAGGAGATGGGCGCCCCCCAACCCAGCTCGAGCATGGGCCCGGCAACAAACGCATCCTGTTGCGGTGGGAAGATCTGCTGGAGCAGCTGCAGGATCGTCGGTGCGGCAGCGACCGGGTCCTGGGGGAACAGCACGGTGTCGGCGGTGTGATCGTGGATCCCCCCCAGCAGGGCCTGCGTGGAGATCGTCCGCTCGAGGGCGACAAGCCCGCCCACGGCGTTGAGCGTGAAACCGAACGACAGCTGGATCGCCGGTAGGAACTCCACGGACAGCACGAGCACCATGGAGAACGGGGCGGTGCTGACCAGGGCGACGGCTTTGATCTCGATCGGGCCGAGCTCGAGATCCAGCGCGCCGCCGTAGTCGGTGCCGGTGTGCTGGATGTACCCCCCGCCGTGGATGACGCCAGCGTCCACGGTCAGGCCGGCGCCCGTGGGCGGCGCCAGCGAGAGGCCGAGCGGGTTGCCGTTCCCGATCTTGCTGACGTCGAAGGCGAGCGTCACGCCGGCCCCTTGGATCAGGGCGGCGATGGGACCCAGCGTGCCCAGGATCGTGCCGGTGATCGCGAGGCCGAGGGGGACGCCGTCAGGGATCTCGATGCCGAGCCCACGCAGCTCGACGCCGGGCAGCGCGAGCTGTCCGTCCAGGTCCGCACGGGTCTTGGCCCCGGCCTGGAACCGCAGGCCGTTCGTGGTGTCCGCGCTGATCGTGAGCGTCGCCGTGGCGCTGGCGTGCCCGCCGACCACCTGGTCGACGAAGCCGTCCGATGACAAGCCTAGCGACAAGCCCGTAGTGACCCTGACTCCGAGGACAGGCGCGGCTGCGCCGTAGTCGAGGGTCGCCAGGGCTGTCGTGTTGCTCAATGTCAGTACGGCCCCGGATGCCGGGTCCAGGGGGTGCTCGGCGGCACTGGCCAGCGGGTAGCTCAGCACCGTTCCAGACTTCGTGATGTCCCCGCTGATCGGGCCCGCCAGGCCGATCTGGTCGAGTAGCCCGGTCACGGTGTCCCCGCCGGCGGCGACGGCAGCCTTGACCACCGTGAGGATTGCGGCCTCGGCATCCCCGACCGCGGGCACCATCGCGGCGATCGCGCGGATGGCCGTGTCGATCTCCGACAGCGCTGTCGTCGCCTCAACCAGCGCCGCCTCACACTGCGCCAAGCTGGATGGGCCGGCCGCGATGGTGTTGGCGAGCTGGGTCAGGTTTGTCTGGGCGTTCGTCAGATGGGTGCCCGCGTCCGTGCCAGCCGCCTTGGCTCGGTCAGCGGCGCCGGCGCCCGGAAGAAAGATGAGAAGCAGGTGTTCGGCGTCGGGCGCAAGGTTGTTGAGCAGTGCGTCGAGCCGGCGCCTCGCGAAGTCGAGCAAGGCGGTGAGAAGTGCAGACTCAAGGTCGGAGGCCATGAGCGCTCCCGGGGTCGCTGTGGAAAGGACCTCGGGCATCTCCAAGCCCGAACTGCCGACGATAGCGGGGCTGTCGACGCGCGACAATGGCAATCCGGACAATCATCGGTGATTCCAACAGTCTCCGGGTGCACGATGACCCGGATTCCCTTCCTCGCAGCTATCGGATGACCGCACGCGCGCGCTCATCGGCGGCGACCGGCGAGCGCATCCTGGACGCGGCGATCGAGATGTTCTGGGAACTGCCCACCGACCAGATTTCTCTGGACGAGGTCGCTGGCCGTGCCGGGGTATCCGTGCAGACGGTGCTCCGCCGGTTCGGCGGCAAGGACGGCCTGGTCGCCGCGGCTGCTGAGCGTGAGTCGACGGCGATCCGTCGCCAGTGTGACCAGGCCCCGGCCGGCGACGTGACCGTGGCGGTACAGTGTCTGGTCAAGCACTACGAGGCGTTCGGCGACCGGGTGCTGAAGATGTTGGCCGAGCGGGAGCGGGTCCCCGCACTGTGCCAGATCGTGGACAG
>DATCGK010000196.1:0-28106 GCA_036508975.1 Candidatus Limnocylindrales bacterium | reverse complement strand
GGCGTCACCCAGGCGCCATGGATGAACACGATCGTCCTGGTCATGGTGGAGGTTCCCTGCCCCGGCCCGGGTGCGATGGCCGCGGCGTCACTGCGGCGGCGCGGGCCGCGCTCCCGGGGGCGGATAGACGGATCTCGCGATCGTCGCGCCAAGCCACCCGATCGTCTCGCCGAGGAAGAGCAGGACGAAGACCTGCCGGCGATCGTCTGTGCCGACAATCGTCACCAACGTCAGGATGATCGCCCAGACGATGAACCGGGCGATGGAGTATGCCCGGTAGCTGTTGAACCGCCGCATGTCGCCCGACTCCTTGGGTCTGCTGTGTGGCTGCTGCGACCCCAACGGTCGAGCAGCTGCGCTGATACGAGAACGATGAGCCAGCATGGCACGGTGGCGTTGTGATGTCGTTCGTTCCCGCTTGGAGGGACTTCAGCCTTCTGGTCGCCCTCTCGCCGGCCCGCGGAGGGGACGTCGAGGCCGAACACGCGCCACTGGGCCACGCAAGATGCCGCGCTTCGCGCGCTGCAGATCAAGCTCCAGAACGACTACCGCGGCCGCGTTTCATCGAGACCGTGCCGACAAGGGCCTACCGGTTCATCGCCACGTTCTCGGACACCGGACCAGACGCGGAGACCTAGTCCGGGCGAGCGGTGGCCGGAGGCCTGTCCCGGATCACGGCGCTCCGCGAACCCGGCGTGCTCGAAAGCGCCCGCGCCCTGCACTCCAAGAGCGGCTGGCTCTGCGGGCCCAACTGATTGGTCCCCTGCTGTTCACCGTGCGGCTCGCATACGTCGCTGCCCTGGATCCCGCGGGGACCGGGGGAGTGCTGCGACCGGCGACCATGCGGCGCGATGACGGGAGGCTGGCGTCGCATCAACGGAGGTCCTCCCGATCGACCACCGCTCCTGCCTGCTACGGGCATCGTCGGCCTCGCCGAGTCGCTGCTCAGGTCGGCGGCTGGACCATTGCCGCCTGGACCATCGGCAGCGATCGAGCCAGCGGCCGCCCGAGTGCGGGAGCAAGCTCACCGGCGATCGACCTGAACCGCTCCACGGCCTCCGGGCGCAGGAAGTAGTGGACGTAGGACGCGCGTCGCTCCGTGCGCACCCATCCCGACTCACGCAGCACCTTGAGGTGGTGGCTGACCGTCGGCTGGGCCACCTCGCAGCACGCCGAAAAATCACAGGCACAGACACCGTCACCGGCGGCGAGCTGGCGCAGGATCGAGAGCCGGGTGGGATCGGCCGCCCCCTGGAGGAGCAGGGCGTCGGGATCGACGAGGCGCTTCATTCCAGAAAGGTATTGACAAGTCTCGATATTGTCAACTATCGATATGGAAGACCAACCCCCACACCCGACGCGCCCGAGCCCGTTGCCTGCGGGCGTCAGCCCCGGGTGGTGACGGCCGCGCTCGCGCGGAGCGCCGGGATCGTCCCGCTCGCGATCCGCTCGAGCGCCTCCTCGTACTTCGGCGCTCGCTCTGCCGTCTCGGGATCGATCGGCCAGTAGAAGACGAACTCGTCGATGCCGACCTCCCGGTAACTGCCGACGTACTCGGCGAACCCATCGGCCGAGGTGAGGAGATCCGGATGGACGCGGTAGGCGAGCAGGGTGCGGCGGATCGTCTCGGCATCGCGTCCGACGTGCTGGCAGGCCTCCCCGAGGGCAGCGACCTGGCGGCCGGTGGCGGCGACCGCCTCCGCCAGCGACACGGCGGGCCTCCCGCCGCCGCGCATCGGCTGGCCGCCGAGGGTGTTCCAGCCGTCGGCCCGGCGTGCGGCCAGATCCAGGAGTCGCGGCCCGCTTCCCGCGACCAGGATGGGCGGCCGCGGCTTCTGGAGCGGCGGCTCGATAACCGCACCAGCGGTCGGGTAGTAGCCCGAGTGGCTCTCGATCGTCTCACCGCGCAGCAGTCGATCGAGCACGTCGACCTGTTCCTCGAGGCGCGCGACGCGCTCCGGCCCGGGCCAGTCATCGGCTCCCACGACCTGTCCGTCGACAGGCGCGCCGCCGATGCCAAGGCCGATCTCGAGGCGCCCTCCCGAAGCGTGGTCGACCGTCGTCGCCGACATCGCGAGCAGCGCCGGGTGGCGGAAGGTGATCGGGGTGACGAGGGTCCCGATCCGGGCGGTGGTCGTGGCGACCGCCACCGCGCCGAGGAGCGTCCAGGCCTCGAAGGAGACCAGCCCCGGGTACTGGCCGGTCATGTGGTCCGCGACCCAGAGGCTGTCGAACCCCATCGCCTCGCCCCGCCGGACCCGGGCGATGAGGTCGTCGAACGGTGCCGCCTGGAGGTACATCAGGCCGAACCTGGGCGATCGCGCGGGGGTCGTCCATTCCATCACGGCCCCATCCTAGGCCAGCGACAGGCCGGCCTCGCCGACAGAACGCGCTCCACCAGCCCGTCCGCCGGACACGAGTCGCGAGGGAACGCTGGCCGGCGTCGTACGATCTGCGCCATGGACATCCCGAGACTCACCGTCGCCCTCACGTTCGACCACGACGCCCTCTCCGACAGCGTGCGGCGCGGCGACCCCGTCGCGAAGCTCTCGCAGGGCGAGTTCGGGCCCCGGGTGGGCGTGCGGCGGATCCTGGAGCTGCTCCGGCGGGAGGAGATCCCGGCCACGTGGTTCGTGCCCGGGCACACGCTGGTCACGTTCCCGGACACGATCGGGGCGATCCTCGACGGCGGCCACGAACTCGCCTGCCACGGCTGGTACCACGAGGATCTCTCGGAGCTTCCCGAGGACGAGCAGCGGGAGATCCTGGACCGCGCTTCCGCCGCGGTGGCCGAGGTCTCCGGTGAGCCGCCGCGTGGCCACCGGGCGCCGTACTGGGCGCTCGGTGAACGGACGCTGGAGCTGGTCGAAGCCGCGGGCTTCGTCTACGACTCGTCACTGATGGCGGACGACTATCGCCTGTACCGCACGCGGCACGGCGACCACCACTCGACGACCGCCGGGACGACCTTCGGGCGCGAGGGCGCGCTGGTCCAGGTCCCCGTCTACTGGGGTCTCGACGATTGGCCGATCTTCGAACCGGGCCCGGGACGCGACGGCCTGGCCGCGCCATCGCGGGTCCTGGAGATCTGGTCCGGCGAGCTGCACTACGCGTGGCAACACGCTCCGGGTGGCCTCCTGAGCATCGCGATGCATCCGGAGTGCATCGGCCGCGGCCACCGCATGGCGATGCTGGAGGCGTTCATCGCCGAGGCCAGGGCGCTCCCCGGCGTGGTCTTCGACCGCCTGGACCGGTACGTGGCGCGCTGGATCGAGGCCGGCCCGGGCGGCAGCTGAGCCCGGCGAGCCGGGCGCCGCTCAGCCTCTCGCCAGGTCCTGCCCGTTCAACGTGCGCGCCGACTGGCAGACGCATGCGGCAGGGCGCTCGATGTGGTCGTCGCCGTCCCGCGGTCGCGCCCAGCAGCCGTCAGCCGGCCCGGCGCCTCCGATCGTGGACGGCGTCGTGGAGCTCCGCGGTGGTGCGGCCGGCGAGCGCGAGGTCCACCGGCCGGCGGCGCCGTCCAGGCGTCCCGTTCACCACCAGGAGCGCCTCCCCGTCCGAATCCTCGTGGTCGTGGTCGTGGTCGTGCTCCTCCGCCGGCCACGGGACGCCGGCCGGGAACAGCAGCGCGAACATCTCCACCAGCTCCGGGTCGAACTGGACCCCGGCCTGGCGGCGCATCTCGATGAGGGCCTCGTCGTGGCTGATGGCCTCGCGATATGGCCGTCCGGCGATCATCGCCTCGTAGGCGTCGACGATCGACACGATCCGGGCCCCGATCGGGATCTCCGCTCCAGCCAGGCCGTGCGGGTAGCCGCGACCGTCGTACCACTCGTGGTGGTGGAGCACGATGGTGGCCGCGTCGCGCAGCGCGCCTGCCTGCTCGAGGACCACCTGTCCGATCTTGGGGTGCTCGGCGACCACCCGCCACTCCGCCGCACCGAGATCGCCGCGCTTGGCCAGGATCTCGTCGGGGATCGCCAGCTTGCCGAGGTCATGGAGGAGGCTCGCCGTCCTGATCCGGTCCAGCTCGCCCTGCGGCAGGTCGATCGAGCGCGCCAGCGCCACCGATGCCTCCGCGATCAGCGTGGACGGCTTCCCGGCCCACGAGGCGCGGCCCGCAAGCGTCCGCAGGAGCGCGTCCTGGGCCGCCGCCATCGCCGCCCGACCCACGTCCAGCGCCTGCGACCGGGCCTCTGAGCCGATCGGCGAACGCCGGACGGTGTCCTCGTCGCCGGTCTCGCGGAAGAGGTAGACCTGGTCACGCCCGAGCGCCTTCGCGGAGTAGAGCGCGGCGTCGGCGTCGCGGACCAGCGCGTCGGACTGCAGGACCGCGCCGAGGCCGCCGGTAACGCCCGCGGACAGGGTGATGCTGAGCTGCTCCCCGTCCGGCATCCGGACCGTGCTGCTCCCGACGATCCGCCGCAGCTTCTCGGCCAGGGATCCCGCGGCGTCCACGTCCGTCTCGGGAAGGACGACGAGGAACTCCTCGCCCCCGTACCGGCCGGCGAGGTCCACGGCGCGCACGTTGGCGTTGAGCAGCTGGGCGACATGGTGGAGGACCCGGTCACCGGCCGCATGGCCGTGGGTGTCGTTCAGGCGCTTGAAGTGGTCCAGGTCGACGAGCACCACCGAGAGCGGGTGCCCGTAGCGGGCGGCGCGGGCGATCTCCTCGTCCACGCGGCTGAGCACCGCCTGCCGGTTGGCGATGCCCGTCAGCGGATCCACGGTGGCCAGCCGCCAGGTATCCGCGACCCGGTCGGCCAGCCCGCGGAACGCCGCACGCAGGCGCGGGTCCTGGATCCGGTCGGCATCGATGGCGACCAGGGCTCCCTCGTCCGCGGCGTTGGTGAGATGCTCGGCGAGGACCGCGAGACGCCGGTTCTGGCGGCGCACGACGAACGCGGCGAAGCCTGCCGTACCTGCGAGGGCGCCGACCAGGGCGACCGCGAGCGCGAGCAGGAGGATGTCGGTCAGGACAGTCAAGGGGTGGGTACCCGCCTGGGAGGTGACTTTTCGGTGCGATCCGGATATCCGCACCCGCACGCAGCAAGCCTACGGCGCCGATCGGTGGCGACCATGGCGCGATGGTCCCCCCGTCACCGTGTCGGGCCGGACCCGGTTCGTGCACGCACCGCACGCCGCCCGGGTGGTCATGGCCCGAAGGTACTGGGGGGTCCGGGTCGTTCCGGGCAGGCCACGGCCGTGCGGTCGGGCAGGGCGCGTCCTGTCGTCTCCCGTCAGGCCCCGATCACCTGGCCTCGCGCGATGTCGCGCCCGCCGTCGTCGGTGAGCCGCCATGCCCACCGGTCATCGGCCGCGTCACCCTCCGGCCACGCGGTGCCCGTCAGCGCGGCGCCCGGCGCCGCGGCGGCGGCGTACTCCAGCCGGACCCGGCGCGGCACGGCGGCGAGCAGCCTGCGGCCGGGCTCGCCCGCGGCGAGCAGCGCCTCCTCGAGATAGTCCAGGTAGGCGGCGTTGTTGACGTGGCCCATCGGGTCGAGGTCCTGGGACCGGACGGACGTCCGCAGCACCACGGCGTCGGCCGGTGACGGCGGCAGGGTTACGCGGACGGGCTCGAACGTGCCGGGCATGACGCCGAACCGGGCCGTGAACTCCGGGGGAACGCGGCCGGGCATACCCCTGTGGTCGATGATCACCCAGTCGCTGTGGCCCCAGGCCGCGTGCGTCCCGTCCTCGAGGCGCACCTCCGTCCGCCGACGGGCCCAGACGCGGCGGAAGCCCGTGACGGCGGTGGCGACGACGAGGGTCGTGCCCAGGGGGATCGGCACCAGGATGGCCAGCTCGGCGGCGCGCACGACCCATGCCAGACCGCGCGCCGCGTACCACTCGCGGCCGAAGCCCAGCCGCTCGGAGTGGATCCAGGCGACGTCCTGCGCGTACCGGAGCAGGGCCGAGGTCCGCGCGATGCCGTCCGGGCCGCATTCGTCGAACCGCAGGCGGTAGGGAACAGTGAGACACGGGACGAAGACCGGGCCTCCGGGTCGCTCTTCTCCGGGTCCATCTCCGTCGTTTCCGTTCATGCCGGCTTCCGGCCGGCCAGCCGGTCCAGGCCCTCGAGGGCGATCAGCTTCACGCTGTCGATGGCCACGGGACCGCGTTCCCGGACAAGGCGGATCTCGCTCGAGCGCCGCGCATCGAACACGACCAGCCCGACCAGGAGCCGCCCGCTCTCGTCGGCCGCGCCGCGACGCGCGTCGTCTAGCTGGTGCAGGACGTCGGCCTTGATGCCGCGGGCACCCCACTTGCAGTCCCACGCCTCGGCGGCGCCATCGCGCTCCACCGTGACGTCGTACGGGTGGATCTCGGCGGGCCGGCCGTCGAACAGGATCCGGCGCTCGCGACGGACGGGGCCGGTCCGGACGGCGAGCAGGCGCTCGGTGATGGCCTCCACGATGGCGCCCCGGAACTGGCTGCGGGTCTGGTCACCGCGGTCGGCCACCTGGAGCGAGGCGTGCAGGACGGCCTCGGATCGGTCCCTGACGGGATCGCCAGGAGCCGGCGCGGCCGGGCCGAAGAGGGTCGGGAACATCGTCCGCCAGACAGCCGGATCCAGGGACTCCCCGTTCATGACCGCCCGCGCGAGCAGGCGCTGGGGCGTGGTCGCGTCGGCCAGCAGGTCCGCGGCGCGGGCGACGAGCGGGTCGGCCTGGATGTGAGCGTAGACGACGGCGCGGCCGTCGGGGCGGGCTTCCATGAACCGCATCAGGCCGGCTCCCCCAGCGCGGCGAGCGCCACCTGCGGCAGGGTGGACAGCCAGTCGATCGCATGGTGCGGGTCGGTGATGCGGGCTGCCTCGTCAACGAGGGCAGTGATGGCCGCGTCGGTGCCGGGCGGCGCGGGCTCGGTGCCTCGGGCGGTGGCGACCGTGCGCAGGCGGGCGCGCCAGACGGTGCCGAGGTCGGTGACGTACTGGTACTCGTCCTCGACGGGCTCCGCGGTGACCGTGAGCACGTCGAAACCGCCGAGGGCGCGGTCGATCAGGTCGGCGATGGTGGTGATCATCGATCGCAGCGTACGACGACGGCGCGGATCGCGGGGCGCCCGTCGGGACGGATGGTTCCGGGGGCGAGCCGGCGGCGGCGCCTCGGACGATGACCGCCGAAGGGTCAGATGGGCTCGCCGCTCCGGGACAACACGCCGAGCGCGGCGGCGCGCGGGCTGGCGGCAAGCCGGGCCTGGGCGTCGCGCTCGAGCTTGCACAGGGTCCGCCGCGTGCGGTCATCCCAGCGGGCCGAGTAGGCGAGCTGCGCCTTGCGCCTGATGTCGTAGGCGGCCTTGCGCTCATCGGCGCGCTCGAGACGCCCGACCGCGTCGAGAACGTCGCGGTAGAGCCCGGGCAGGACCTCGGCCGGGTTCTGGTCATCCATCCAGTGCAGCGTGCCCGCTGGGCAGCCGCTCGGGTATGGGCGGGTCGTCCTGCCGGGAGCCCGCCGGGAGTCATGGGTGTTGCCCGAGGGCACCGGATCGACGGCCCGAGGCGCTGAGACCGGGTCGGCGGGGCGCACGGACACCGGCGCTCGAGGTCAGTCGCCCCGGTGGGCGCCGCTCTCGATCCGGAAGCCGCGGGCGATGCCGCGGGCGGGCTCCCAGCGCGTGACCACCCGGTCGACGTACCCCGCGGGGGGCCCGTCCTCCAGCCGCTCCACCAGCGCCTCGAGATCCATCCGCCGCCCTTCGGCCATGACCCGAACGCTGCCGTCCGCCTCGTTGGCCACGAACCCGTCGAGGCCCAGCGCCCCGGCCTCGCGGAGCGCGAACATGCGGTAGCCGACGCCCTGGACCCGGCCCCGAACGTTCGCCTCGAGGCGCTCGCGGCCGGAGCGACCGGCCCGGCCGTCCGTTCGCGCGGCGGCCCACGGCTCGTCCCCGCTCATGCGGCGTGGCGCCGGCGGGGCCAGCGCAGCAGCAGGACGTCCAGGACCAGCTCGGGGCTGACGTTCCCCGCGATCAGCTCGTCCGCCCGGACGAGGCGGGCGAGCATCTCCGTGGAGGCACCGGCCGGCAGGTCACGCGCGGCCGCCTCGATCTCCTCGAGGAGCACGAGGTCCCGGATGGAGCCCTGGGCCCCGCGCTGCGCAAACGCGAGGTCCCGCGCGAGGCTGCGCCACGCGTCCAGGAGCAGCAGGAGACCGCGGCGCCGGGCGGCGGCCGGGGTCTTCCTCGGGGCGCCGTCATCGGCAGCCTCGCTGGGTCCCTCGCCGGGTCCCTCGCCGGTGTCGGCCGACTGCCCGTCCACCGGGCTGCCAGCCCGCGTCTGCGCCGCAGGGGCCGGGGCTGTCTTGCCGCGGCCAGGACGCCGCGGTGCCACCTCCAACGGAGCCGGCGGGGACAGGAGCGCGTCGAGCTCCATCGCACGGGAGAGGAGCGGTTTCGCCGCGGCCAACCGGCGCGACGGGCCCAGCTCCAGGAGGTCCACGAGGGTGCGCGTGAGCTCGCCCCGGATCGCCTCTGCGCCGTCCGCGCTCGCGTAGGCCACCGCGAGGCCCGCGCGGCCACCCGTCAGCCGGGCGAGGCGCGCGGCCGTGGGGGCGTCCGAGAGACCGCGCTCCGCCAGTAGGCGCTCGACGTCACGAACCCCCACCATGCCGAGTCGGATGCGCGCGCATCGGGACCGGATCGTGGGGAGGAGCATCTCCTCGTCGTCGGCACAGAGGATGACGATCGTGTCGGGGAGCGGCTCCTCGAGCGTCTTGAGGAGCGCCGACTGGGCATCCTCGCTGGCGCGGTCGACGTCCCGGATGATCGCCACGCGACCGCCGCCTTCGACCGGCAGGAGCGACAGCTCCGTGACGAGATCGCGGACGCCGCGGGGCTTCCCTGGATCGCCGCCGATCCGGACCTCGTTGCCCGGGCCCTCGGGTCCGAGCCAGTGGAGGTCCGGGTGGTTCCCGTGCTCCACCATCCGGCAGGTGCGGCAGCTTCGACAGGGTCTGTCGCCGCCGGAGGCGCCCGTGCAGAGCAGCCCGGCGGCGAGGTCCAGGGCGAGAGCGACCTTGCCCACGGACCCGGGGCCGCTGATCAGGATCGCGTGCGGGACACGCGATGCCAGCATGGCGTGGACGGCCGCAACCGCGGCCGGGTGGCCGACAGTCAGGAAGCCGTCCACGTTGCTGGCGATGGTTCGAGCGGTCAGCCCTCGGCGGACGCCGCGGGCTTCCGGGTGGTCCGGCGCTTGGGAGCCTCGGCTACCGGGGCGGCCTCGACGGCCGGAGCCACCGGCGCCGTTGCCGGAGCCTTGGCAGCCGCGGGCTTCCGCGCTGCACGGGGCCTGGGAGCCTCGGCAACCGGAGCGGCCGGAGCCTTGGCAGCCGCGGGCTTCCGGGTCGCGCGGGGCCTGGGAGCCTCGGCAACCGGAGCGGCCTCGGCGGCCGAAGCCACCGGCGCCGTTGCCGGAGCGGCAGGGGCCGGGCGGGATCGCTGCACCTGCGCGCGGAGCATCTGCTCGAGCTCCGGCGGCACCTCGCTCCACTCCTCGCCACCCGTGCGCGGGGCACGATCGACTCGGTCCTGGTGCTCCGGCCGCGGGCCGCGCGGGGGCTGCTGCCCACCGCGACCACCGCCACCGGCGGTGCTGCCGCCCCCGGTGCCACTCCCGGTCCGGCCGCCACGGGCCGGCTCCGAGTAGCGGCTCGGACTGGAGCCACGGCCACCGCCGTAGCGCTCACGCTCGATCGCCGCCGCGTAGGCGCTCCGGTTGCCGCCGCTCCGACCACCCCGTGCTCCGCCGCCGCCACCACCGCGCCCACCCTGGCCGCGCCGCTCGGCGAGCAGGTACTCCGGGATCGCCGGCTCCTCGAGATCCTCGTCGTCCTCGGGGAGCGGTGCCAGGCCGGCGGCCGGCCGTACGGCCGGCGTCCCGAGCTGGCGGTCCCAGACGGACCCGAACGGCGCGGACTTCGGCCCACGCGGCGCCGCGGCGAACGCGTCCATGTCATCGAACGGCGTCGGCAGCTCGCCCGACGGTGTCCGCGACCGGCCACCTCGGGCGGTCCGCTCCGGGCGCGGGGCAGCCTCGGCGGCAACCTCCTCGCCCTCGACCTCCTCGCCCTCGAATTCGACGTCCTCGAGCTCCTCGGCGGGCTCACCGGCCTGAACCGGCTCGACCCCTTCGACGCGCTCGCCACCCTCGGCAGGCTGGTCCTCGCGCCGGCCGCGACCGCGACCGCGACCGCCACGTCGGCGACGGCGGCGGCGGGCTTCGCCTTCGCCCTCGAGCTCCGTGTCGCCCGCGGCGACACTCGTGCCCTCTTCGAGCTCCGCGAGCTCCTCCGGGCGCTCAGCGTCCTCGACCGGGGCGGCGGCGGCCACCCTGGAGAGCTTCTCGCCGGGCAGTGCCACGAGCCCGACGGACGACGTGCCGCTCGGGGCGGCGACCGCCTCGCGAACCGGCTCCCGGCCGGCGTCCCGGCCCGAGTCACGACCGTAGTCACGACCCGAGGACGAGCGTCCGCCGCGCGAGCCGCTGGAGTAGCCACCCTCGCGATCGGACCGTCCACGGCCACGTCCACGGCCGCGGCCCGTCCCCTCGGACATCTTGTCGGGGACCTCGGTCATCGACAGGTCCTCGTCGTCGTCCGCGACACGGCGGCCGGAGCGCGTGGATCCCTTGTCGACCTTGGCGATCTGGATGATCTCCGTGAACAGGTCGGCGACCTCGATGAGGTCCGACGACGTGTTGCCGCGGAAGCTGACCACCTCGACGCGGACGCCCATCTCCTGGACGGCGCGGATGGCGGACGCGAAGTCGCCGTCGCCGGACACGACCACGGCGACGTCCAGGTTGCGCGCGGTCTTCATCAGGTCCACGACGAGCTCGATGTCGAGGTTCGCCTTGACCTTGCCGTCGCCGTACTTCCGGATGTCCTTGCTGACGACCTTGTACTGGTGCCGCGCGAGGAACTGGTGGAAGTTGCGCTGGTTCTCGTTGTCCGGGTCCAGCCCGGTATAGGCATACGCGCGGACGAAGTCTCGTCCGGCAGTGACCGACTTCAGCAGCGTGACGTAGTCGATATCCACGCCGGCCGCCTTGGCCGCGTAGAAGACATTCGCCACGTCCACGAAGACGGCGACGTTCTTCCCCACGTTGACTCCTATGTATGGGGCGTGACCCGGACTCCGTCCGGACCGCCCGGTGCGCTAGAGGCGGCGGACCGTTCCGGCTGCCGCGAGGGGTCGCCGGAGCGTCGATCCGGCGGGAGCGAACCCGGCACGCTCGAGGCGCACGAGATCCGCGGGATCGTCGGGCTGCGCCATCTCGACCCAGGTGCAACCCTTGTTGCCGGCCGAGCGGAGCAGCTCCTCGAGGAGGGCGTCCGTCACGCGATCTGCGTCGTGGTCCGGGGCAGTGACCAGGAGGTCGACCGTTCCCACGTAGCCGCCGGCAGTGACCGACGGACGCAGGACGAGGAGTGCCCCGCCCACGAGCTCGCGTCGCAGTTCGGCGACGAGCAGGCTCGCGTTCGGAAGGTAGACGAGCTGGCGAAGCAGGTCCGCGGCATCGAGCGACCCACGGCCTGATCCCCGGATCGCGGTCCGGCCGAGAACGGCCAGACGGTCGACGTCGGTGATGCGGGCCTGTCGGATCAGGTACTCCACGCCGAGCATGTACCTCGAGCAGCGAGCGGCCGGTGCGCCGGGTTGCCGGGCCGAACTGGTCCGGACGGGGCGGCCCCGCGCCTGGCCGCGATGACGGATGCCCGGGAGGCGAGCGACACGAGGCTCGAACAGCCATCCCGAGGCGAACTGGCCGGGACTCCGACTGAAACGACAGCCTTGCATCCCTGACGCCAGCGCCTATGATACGGCATCGCTCCGGGACTCCATGTTCGGGGCGAATGGGTCCCTCGTCCCGTGCCGCCGTCACCGCCGCGCCGAAGTGTTGATCGGCCACCTGGGGCGACGCCACGGCCCGCGAGCATCGGAAGCCCGCGGGCGTCGACGAGGGGAATTGGAGGAGGAGTCCTGAAGTTCGCACGTGTGGGCGTGGCCATCGCGGCCGCGGCGATCGTCGTCACAGCCTGCGGCGGGTCGAGTTCCAGCGGCAAGACCATCAAGATCGGGATCACCCTCCCGCTGTCGGGCAGCTCGCTCGCCAGCGCGGGCCCCGCCCGCGACGGCGCGCTCCTGGCGATCAAGGACTTCAAGCTCGACGGCTACACGATCGAGACCGTGGTCCTCGACCACGCGGTCAACGGCGTCCACGACCCGCAGCAGGGCGCCAAGGACATCACCTCGCTCGTGTCCGACGCCGCGGTCATGGCCGTGGTCGGCCCGTTCAACTCGCCCGTGGCGAAGGTGCAGATCCCGATCTCCAACGAGGCCGGCCTGCTCCAGTGCTCGCCCGCGAACACCAACCAGGACCTGACCAAGGGTGATGCCGGCCTTCAGCTCCGCGCCAAGAACCCGACCAAGATCAACTACATCCGCGTCGCGACGACCGACGACATCCAGGGCACTGCGGTCGCGCAGTACGGCTTCACCAAGCTCGGCCTGAAGAAGGTCGCGATCATCGACGACACCGAGACCTACGGCAAGGGCATCGCGGACGCCTTCGCCGCCGAGTGGACCAAGCTCGGTGGTGAGGTCGTCGGTCGCGAGGGCGCGCCGAAGGGCACCACCGACTACACCGCGATCCTGACCAAGTTCAAGGACGCCGCTCCGGACGCCGTGTTCTACGGCGGCGTGACCGCCACCGGTGGCGGCCTCGTGCGCAAGCAGATGCCGCAGGTCGGCCTCGGCAGTATCGCCTACCTCGGCGGCGGCATCCAGGACGGACCGAAGTCCGTCGACGGCTCGTTCATCAACATCGCGGGCGATGCCGCGGCCAACTCCTACAGCTCGGTCGCAGCGATCGCGGAGTACCCGGGCAAGGCCGACTTCGAGACGAAGTACAAGGCCGCCTACGGCGTTGCAGCCGGCGCCTACAGCGCCTCCGGCTACGCCTGCGCCCAGGTCGTCCTCGACGCCATCAAGACGGCTGCCACCAAGGGCGACGTCACCCGCGAGAACGTCCGCGCCGCGGGCGTGGACACGAACACGACCTTCCAGACCGTCCTCGGCCCCGTCAAGTTCGACGCGGTCGGCGACACCAACCAGAAGATCATCTCCCTGTACAAGGTCGACATGACGCTGGCCGACCCCAACTGGGTCTTCGACAGCCAGGTCAACTACGGCCAGTAAAGGCCGTTCGCGGACCTGAACCGGAGCCGGGGAGCCAAGGCTCCCCGGCTCTTTCCTTTCCTCGATAGACACCTGATGCGGAGACCTGATCGATGACGGCACTCCCCGCGACCAGCGACGCCGGGCGCGCGCGCGCGTGCCGGTCGGGCGGGTCGTCAAGCTGCTCGTCCTGATCGCGATCATCGTCGGCATCAGCTGGCTCGCGGTCGTCAACCTCGGCGCCAAGCAGGCCACGGAGCAACTCGTCAACGCGCTCACCCGCGGGTCGATCTACGCGCTGATCGCGATCGGCTACACGATGATGTACGGGATCATCGAGCTGATCAACTTCGCCCACGGCGACATGTTCATGGTGGGCGCCTTCGTCAGCCTCTCGTTCCTCACGCAACTCGGCTTCACGGGTGCCGTGACGGACCCCCGGCTGCTCATCGTCCTCCTGGTGGCCTCCTTCGCCGTCACGATGGGCGTCCTCGCCCTCGTCGGCATGACCATCGAGCGCGCCTGGCGTACCGGCCGCTGCGCAACGCGCCACGCCTGGCCCCGCTCATCACGGCCATCGGCGTGTCGTTCATCCTGCAGAACGCGGTCCAGCTCTTCTACGGCCCGTACCAGACGAACTCGCCCAAGATCTTCCCCGACACCTGGACCATCCAGGTCGGCGAGGCGACCGTCCCGGTCCTGAGCATCTTCATCTTCGTGGTGGCCATCGGCATGATGACCGCGCTGCAGCTGTTCATCGGGCGCACCCGGCTCGGCCGCGCGATGCGCGCGACCGCCGCGGACCGCGACGCCGCGTCCCTCATGGGCGTCAACATCAACCGCACGATCGCCATCACGTTCCTCATTGGCTCGGCGTCGCGGGTGCTGCCGGCGTGGTCAACGGCCTCAACTACGGCGTCGCGCGCTTCGACGACGGCTTCCAGGCGGGCCTCAAGGCGTTCACGGCGGCCGTCCTCGGCGGCATCGGGAACACCGTGGGCGCCGCCCTCGGCGGGTTCATCATCGGCTTCGTCGAGGTGGGCGCCACGGCGATGGGCTATGCCCGGTGGGGCCCGGCCATCGTCTTCGGGGTGCTGGTCATCGTCCTCGTCTTCCGCCCGACCGGTCTTCTCGGCCAGCAGCTGGGTGAGCGGGCATGAGCGCTGTCACCGAGCTGCCGACCCGCAACCCCTTGAAGCCGGCGGGCCGGCAGCGGCTTCGCGAGGTCAGCTCGCGCCACCGGTCGCTGTCCATCATGGTGGGCATCGCCATCGTCGGCGCCGTCCTGCCCGTCCTGGTCTTCTTCCCGCCGTTCACGCTGGCCCAGCCGACCAATGCCTGGATCGACGGCTTCACGAACGCCGGCGTGTTCGTGCTGCTTGCCCTCGGCCTGAACCTCGTGGTCGGCGTCGCCGGCCTGCTGGACCTCGGGTACGCGGCCTTCTTCGCCATCGGCGCCTACACCTACGCCTACGTGCTGTCGCCGTTCGGCAACAGCATCATCGGCATCCCGATCGTCCAGACGCTCGGATCCGAGGGTGCCGGCTTCCTGTTCTGGCCCATGCTGCTGGTCGGGGCGCTGGTCGCCGCGACGTTCGGCATCCTGCTCGGTGCGCCCACCCTCCGCCTCCGCGGCGACTACCTCGCGATCGTGACCCTGGGCTTCGGCGAGATCGTACCGATCGTGTTCCTCAACTCCGACCTGGTCACCAACGGCACGAACGGCATCGGGGGCCTGTCCCGGCCCAGCCTGCCGATCATCGGCGGGTTCTCCGCAATCAATCCGTGGCCGTACTACATCACGATGCTGGTCCTGGTGGCAGTCGTGATGATGCTCTGCTACCGGCTGATCGAGAGCCGGCTTGGACGGGCCTGGGAGGCGATCCGGGAAGACGAGCTGGCGGCTGCGGCGAACGGCATCAACACCGTCGTCGCCAAGCTGCTCGCGTTCGCCCTGGGCGCCTCCACCGCCGGCATCGCCGGCGTGTTCAACGCCTCGAAGCTGGTCACGGTCAGCCCGGACCAGTTCACGTTCATCGTCTCGTTTACGGTGCTCGCCATGGTCGTTCTCGGTGGCATGGGCAACTTCTGGGGCGTCGCCGTGGGCGCGTTCGTGATCTACACGATCAACAACGTCCTCCTCAAGTCGCTCAACCAGTTCTTCGACGCGACCGGGATCCCGATCCTCAAGGACATCGACTTCATCCAGCTGCAGTTCCTGCTCTATGGCCTGGCGCTGGTGGCGATGATGCTGCTGCGGCCGGAGGGTCTGTTCCCCAACTCTAGACGGCAGCGCGAGCTGCACACCGACGTCACGTTGCCGGAGCAGGATGAGCTCGGGACGGCCGAGGGCACCACCGAGGAGGGCCAGCGATGAGCGGCGATCCCCTCTCCAACCCGCCCATCCTGATCGCGGACCAGGTGACCCGCAGGTTCGGTGGCCTGGTGGCGGTCAGCAAGGTGGACTTCACGATCCCCGAGGGGTCCATCGTCAGCCTCATCGGGCCGAACGGCGCCGGCAAGACCACCTTCTTCAACGTCCTGCTGGGCGTCATCGACCCCTCCGACGGAGCCGTCGAGTTCAAGGGCCGGCGGATGATCGCCCGGCCGGAACGTCTCGGCTACGAGTCGCTGGTCTGGCTACTCCCGGCCCTGCTGGTGGGACTCCTCACCTTCGCGCTCACGGAGGCCGGGGTCCTCGAGGGGCGGTTCCTGGCCCTGGCCGGGCTCCTGGTCCTGATGCTGCTGATCGGCTCGCTCCTGCTCTCGATCATCCGACCGGTCTGGTACCAGAAGCAGCTGGTCAGGCTGGGGATCTTCCGCAGCGCCCGGCCGAACGACATGGTCGAGGCCGGCGTTGGCCGCACCTTCCAGAACATCCGCCTGTTCAAGAACATGACCGCCGTCGAGAACATCCTCGTCGGCCAGCACGTCAAGCTCAAGGGCAACCTCGTCGACGCGCTGTTCAATACCCGCCGTGCCCAGGCCGAGGAGGAGCGGGCCGAACGCCGGGCCGAGGACCTACTGGCCCTCGTGGGCCTCAGCGGCAAGGGCAACGAGATCGCCCGCAACCTCCCGTACGGCGACCAGCGCCGGCTGGAGATCGCGCGGGCACTGGCCTCGGATCCCAAGCTGCTGCTGCTCGACGAACCGGCCGCAGGCATGAACCCCAAGGAGACGATGAACCTGGTGAGCCTCATCTCCAAGCTCCGCAGCGACCTGGGGCTGACGATCCTGCTCATCGAGCACGACATGAAGGTGGTCATGGGGATCAGCGACCGTGTCACCGTCCTGGACCACGGCGAGAAGATCTCCGAGGGCACCCCCGACGAGGTCCGCAGGGACCCCCGGGTCATCGAGGCTTATCTGGGAGCGCCCGCCGTATGACCGCCCCGTCCGCTGCGTCCGTCCCGTCCGTCCCGTCCGCCCCGTCGGCGACCGACGTCGTCCTGCGGCTCCACGACGTCCACACCTACTACGGCGCGATCCACGCCCTCCAGGGCATCGAGATCGAGGTCCGTCGCGGCGAGATCGTGACCCTGATCGGGGCCAACGGCGCCGGCAAGACCACCACCCTGCGAACCATCAGCGGGCTCCTCCATCCCCGCGCCGGGACGGTGGAGTTCGAGGGCAAGGATGTCTCGCAGATCCCGGCCCACGAGCTCGTCGTGCGCGGCATCGGGCACGCGCCCGAGGGCCGCCGGATCTTCTCGCGCCTTACGGTGTACGAGAACCTGCTGATGGGCGGGTTCACGCGCACGAAGGCCGAGAACGAGCAGCAGGTGGCGCACGTCTACGAGTTGTTCCCGCGGCTCGAGGAGCGCCGCGCGCAGAAGGGCGGCACGCTCTCCGGCGGCGAGCAGCAGATGCTCGCTATCGGCCGGGCGCTGATGACCCGTCCGTCCGTGCTCCTTCTCGACGAGCCGTCGCTGGGCCTGGCACCGATCCTCGTGCAGCAGATCTTCAAGATCATCCGCGAGATCAACGACCGCGGCATGACGATCCTCCTGGTGGAGCAGAACGCCCTCCAGGCGCTCTCGATCGCCAACCGCGGGTACGTCCTGCAGACGGGCGAGTGCGTCCTCACGGGTGACGCGCGGGACCTGATGGTCAACGAGACCGTCCGCAAGGCGTACCTCGGCGAGGACTGACCGCGGGTTCCGCCGCGAGCCAGCAGACCCCGGGCCAGCGGCCGATGACGTCTCCTGGTCGCCTCGTACGCGATCGTCCGATCAGCGGCGGGGCGGCTCCAGCATGATGTCGTACGCGGCCCGCAGCATCATCACCGTGCCGACCACCGAGATCCAGTACCCGTAGGCGCTACCTGGCAGGAGCCCCTCGGGCGCCTCCAGCAGGCCGGGCACCCACAGGATCACGCCCGCCAGCGCGACCAGCGCCAGCAGCAGGAACGCGAGGCCCCGGTCAACCGCCATCGGCCGTTCACCGGCCGCGTACGGGAGCGCGACCAGGGCGATCGTGGCCAGCGCGGCCAGGAAGGAAGCGATCCCCGGCCCGTCGAACGCCCGGTACACGACGGGCGTCAGCCCGCCGTCCCCGCCCACGGTGTACCAGGGCAGCAGGCAGCCCACCAGCAGCACGATCGCGCCGATGAACGCCAGGCGGCGTCCGTTGCCGAGGGGACGTCGGTGCATCAGCCGCTCGTGCTGTAGACCTCGGGGCGGAGCACGCCCACGAAGCGGAGGTTGCGATAGCGCTCGCCGTAGTCGAGCCCGTAGCCGACGACGAACTGGTCCGGGATCTCGAACCCGACGTAGTCCACGGGGATCTCGACGAGGCGGCGGGCCGGCTTGTTCAGGAGGGTGCAGATCTTCAGCGACGCGGGGTTCTTGCCGCGGAGGTAGCGCACGAGGTAGTTGAGCGTGAGCCCGGTATCGATGATGTCCTCCACCAGGAGGACGTCCTCGTCCACGATGCTGGCCGAGAGGTCCTTCATGATCCGGACGAGGCCGGACGACTCGGTGCTCGTACCGCCATAGGAGCTGACCTCCATGAGGTCGATCCGCAGCGGCAGCGGGATCTGGCGCATCAGGTCTGCCATGAACGGCAGCGAGCCCTTGAGAACGCTGACCAGGGTCAGGTTGCGACCGGCGTAGTCGACGCCGATCCGGCGTCCCAGCTCGGCGACCTTGGCGGCGATCGCCTCCTCGCTGAGGAGGATCTCCCCGATGTCGGCTTGAAGATCGGCGGTGCGGGTCATGGGCGGGTCGACGGTGCCTCCACGTGGGTCGGGGCGGGGTACGAGGCGATGATCGCGCGTCCGGGCCTCCGGCGCACGGCGAGCCGGACGGTCACACCGGTCCCGGATCGCGGACAGGGGCGACAAGCGGGCGGGCGAGCGGGTCGGCAATCAGCGCGGCGGTGGCTGCATCCGACGCGCGGCGGCGGCGGCGCCCGCGTCGGCGGCTGCGCACGATCGCGGGATCCCGGGGCACCCCGGGCTCGTCGGCCACACCGGATCGGACGGCCGCGCCGGCAGCGACGGGCGCGCCGGCAGCGACGAGCGGGTCCTGCCCAGCCGTCCCGGCCAATGCCCCGGTGGGCGGCGGGACGACCGCGGGGGCGTGGATCCGCGGAGGCGTGGACTGGCCGGTCGTGCCGGTCATGTCGTCCAGCAGCGCCATCCGCCCGAACTTGAGCATCAGCATCCGGAAGTCTCGCCCGTAGAACAGCTTGATCCGGATGTCCGGGTAGAGCTCGCGCAGGCGTCTCAGCTTGCGGTTCTTCTTGCGCACGAGCTTCTGCTTGAGCGTCGTGAGCTCCACGTAGAGCTCCATGTCCGGCAGGTAGAAGTCCGGGGCGAAGCTCTCGACCACGTCACCGTCCAGGTTCCAGCCGATGGGGTAGGTGTCGGGCTCGTAGTGCCACCGGACCTGGTAGAAGTCCAGGATCCGGGCCAGCTCCGCCTCGCTCGCGTGGGCGAATGACGGCCGGACGGGCGCGGCGGCCGTCACGTCGTGCTCTCCGGCGCGCCCGGAGCGCGTGGACCGTCGTCGTCGAGCAGGGTGCGGAGGTCGCCCTCCCAGCCGGCCAGGAACCGGCGCATCTCGACGACGTCCGCCTCGACAAGGGGCCGTCCTCCGGCCGCGCTGACCTGCGCCACCGGTTCGAGCGCGGGGTGGGCGGTGGCAGGGCGGGCCGTCCAGTGCTCGGCCGCAACGACCACGCTCACCGTCCTGATGCCGCAGGCCGGGCAGTCCAACTCTACGAAGGCGATGTCGCCCCGGACGGCCAGGACGGCGATCCGGGCCACGGGAACGGCCGCTCCGCAGGCGGAGCAGCCAGACCCGGTGAGGCGCGCCCGGAGTCCGCGGTGGTCCATCGTCGGTCAGTCTACCGACTCCGCGTCCGAATGGCGTGGGGGTGAGCCGTTCGATTTCGACATACCCCCATGGGGTATCATGCCCGCATGGGCGAGACCACCTCCCGGCCGGCCTCGGGGCACGACGCCGACCACGCCACCTTCCGGCACAGTTACAGCAAGGACAAGGCACAGCTGGTGCGGCGGCTCAGCCGCATCGAGGGCCAGGTCCGCGGCATCGCGCGCATGATCGAGCGCGAGGAGTACTGCGTGGACATCCTCCAGCAGACCGCCGCGCTCCGGGCGGCCCTGGATGCCGTGTCCATCCTGATCCTCGAGGATCACGTCCAGGGCTGCGTCCGGACCGCCGCCGAGCGCGGCGAGGCCGACAAGTACGTGGACGAGATCATCGACGTCGTCCGGCGGACCCTCGGACGACCGGTCAGGGGCGCGAAAAGCGTCGTCTGACGCCGCCCGGAGCCCCGGTTATCCACAACTCGCGCGCTCCCGGTGGATTCGTGGACAACTGGTCTTGACGCTCCCCGCCCGCAGGCCTAACGTCCGCAGTCCGCACGACGCGTGCGCGCACCGGGGAGCGTCATCTGCGAGGGGTTCCGGGGAAACCCGGGCCGGAACCGACCGGATGACGCGAGACCGAGTCGACGCCCGCGAGTGCGACCTCTTCGACGCCGGGAGCGGCTCCCGGACGAACCGGTGCACGACCACAGGAGGGTGCCCTGGATCGCCCGAGAGATCCGCTCCCGACGTGCGTTGTGGACCTTCCGCCCCTGCCCGCCGAGTACGGGGACATCCTCGACGCCGGGCTTGAGGTCCTGGGTCTCCGGCTGACGCCGGACGTCCGGGACGTCATCGACGGCCACGTTCGCCTGCTCCTTGCCTGGACCGCGGCGATCAACCTGACCGCGATCCGCGACCCGGCGGGCATCGCCCGGCTCCACGTCCTCGACAGCCTCGCCGCCGTGTCCCTGCTGGCCCCCCGCGGCGTCACGGGGATCCTGGACCTGGGCAGTGGTGGCGGGTTCCCGGGCCTGCCGCTGGCCGCTGTGCTGGCGCCGGCCCGGACGCTGCTCGTCGATTCGGTCGCCAAGAAGGTCGGGTTCCTGCGCACGGTCGTGGCGGCGACCGGTCTCGAGGGCCGAGTGGCCGCGGAAGCCGTCCGCGCCGAGGCGCTTGCGCGCGATCCGCGCGACCGGGAGGGCTGGCCGGTGGTGACCGCGAGGGCGGTGACGAGTCTCTCGGAGCTCGTGGAGCTCGGGCTCCCGCTCGTTGCCCCCGGCGGCATCCTCGTCGCCTGGAAGCGCGAGCCCATCGAGGACGATCTCGCGGCTGCGGCCCCGGCCCTGGCCGCTCTCCAGGCCGGCAACGTGACCGTCCACCCGGCCGGTGTCCCGGGCCTCGAGGCCCACCGGCTGGTCGTCGTCCCCCGCCGCGGTCCCATCGACCGGCGGTTCCCGCGCGACCCCGCGGAGCGTCGCCGACGTCCGTTGTGAACGAGCGGCAGCCGCCGGCCCCTGCTGCGCTACCCTGCCCGGGATGCGAGTCGCGGTGCTCTCCGACATCCACGCCAACCTGCCGGCCCTGGAGGCCGTGCTCGCGGCCATGCCGTCCGTGGACGAGGTGTGGCAGCTGGGCGACATCGTGGGCTATGGGCCGGAGCCGGACGAGGTGGTGGCACGGCTGCGAGAGATCGGTGCGCTCGGCGTCCGGGGCAATCACGACGCCGCGGCGCTCGGCGGGCCGGAGATCGAGTCGTTCAACGTGGATGCCCGCAACTCGATGCTCTGGACGCGCGCGACGATCAGCGACGAGACGCGGACGTGGCTCGGTTCGCTCCCGGACCGGCTCGAGCGCGAAGCCTTTACGCTGGTCCACGGGAGCCCGCGGGACCCGATCTGGGAATACGTCACCTCGACGCCCGTGGCCAGGGCGGGGATCGCCGCGATGGAGACGCCCGGCGGCCTCCACGGTCACACCCACATCCCGATCGCCTACCTCGAGGACGACGGCCGCCTCGAGACGATGAGCCCGGGCTCCGGATCGCGGCTCGTCTTCGAAGGCCGCCGGTTGCTGCTCAACCCGGGCAGCGTCGGCCAGCCGCGGGACGGGATCCCCGCCGCGTCGTGGCTGCTCCTGGACACGGGCGAGGGCTCCGCAACCTGGCGGCGCACGGCCTACGACGTGGCCTCGGTCCAGGCGGCGATGAGCCGGTTCAGCCTCCCGGAGCGACTGGTGGCCCGCTTGGCCTACGGGCTCTGATGATCGCGCCGGAGCTGCCGACTGAGCCGCGCGGAAACGCGTGGCGTGCCGTATCGTCCCTCCGGTACACGAGGACGGGCCCGAACCTGCCAATCCGCACGAGGTCGTCCGAAACCAGCCCATGATCGGAGGACGCAAGCCCATCCAGGGCCGCAAGCCCGCGGATCGGCGGATCCGGGTGGAGCGGCCACACTCCGTCTTCTTCCGCTACACCGGACCCGGCCAGCTGGTCGCCAAGCCCGCCGCGTCCCGACCGACGACGCCACTCGGGGCCGCGCTGTCGCGCGTCAAGCAGGCGGTGTTCGGGCGCCCCCTGGCGAACGAGGAGGAGATCGGCGAGCGGCTGTCCAAGAAGCTCGCGCTGCCGATCTTCAGCTCGGACGCCATCAGCTCGTCCGCGTACGCCACGGACGAGATCCTGCGGGTGCTGGTGCTCGCCGGTGCAGCCGCGCTCGCGATCTCGATCGAGGTCGCGATCGCGATCGCGATCCTGCTCACGGTCGTGTCGTTCTCGTACCGCCAGGTGTGTCGCGCCTATCCCTCTGGCGGCGGCGCCTACATCGTCGCGCGCGAGAACCTGTCGCAGATCGCGGGTCTCGTGGCGGCGGCGGCGCTGTTCATCGACTACATCATGACCGTGGCCGTGTCCACGGCGTCCGCGGTAGCCCAGGCGTATTCCGTGTGGCCTGCGCTGTATGACATCCGGATCGAGATCGCCCTGACCTCGATCTGCCTGATCACGGTGGCAAACCTGCGTGGGCTGCGGGAGTCCGGGAACATCTTCGCGCTGCCGACCTACCTGTTCGTCGGCTTGGCGCTGCTGATGATCGGGCTCGGCGTGGCCCACGTCGTCACGGGTACGGTACCTGCGCTGCCGGACCCGGCCTACGTGATCAAGCCGCCCGACCCGGTCGAGGCGCTGACGATCATCCTGCTGCTCCGGGCATTCGCCGGCGGCGCCGTGGCCCTGACGGGGGTCGAAGCGATCGCCAACGGCGTGCCCGCCTTCAAGCCGCCCGAGTCGAAGAACGCGGCCAACACGATGACGATGATGGCCATCCTCCTGGGCGTCCTGTTCATCGGGATCACGTTCGTCGGCACCAGGTTCGGGATCCAGCCCACGACCGAGGCCGGACCGACGGCCATCGCGCAGGTGTCGAGCGCGGTGTTCGGGGCCGGTTCGCCCCTGTTCGTCCTGTTCCAGATCGCCACGGCCCTGATCCTGTTCCTTGCCGTGAACACCAGCTTCAATGCGTTCCCGAGGCTGGCCGCGATCCTGGCCACTGACGGGTTCATGCCCCGCCAGTTCAGCATCCGCGGTGACCGGCTGGCATTCTCGTGGGGGATCGTCGTCCTCGCCGCCGTGGCAGCCGCTCTGCTCGTGTACTTCCAGGGCGACGTTCACATGCTGATCCCGCTCTACTCCGTCGGCGTGTTCGTCTGCTTCACGCTGTCCCAGGTCGGCATGGTCCGGCACTGGCTGACGGTCAAGGAGCCGGGCTGGAGGTGGCGGCTGGCGGTCAACGGTCTGGGTGCCGTCCTCACGTTCGTCGTGCTGGTCGTGGTCGCCTCGGTGAAGTTCATGAACGGAGCCTGGCTCGTGCTGGTGCTCATCCCGGCGCTGGTCGCGCTGATGCTGTTCATCAACCGCCAGTACGCCGCGTCCGCGCGCCAGCTCGCCGTGCGCCCGGACTTCGTCGCGGCGCCGCCGGGCCGCGAGGAACGTGCGGTCGTCCCCGTGCCCGCGCTGAACCGCGCCGTGGTGCGGGCGGTCAACGTCGCCCGCTCCATCTCCGACGAGGTCCTCGCGGTCTACATCAGCGACGATCCCGAGGACTCGGCCGCGATGCGCTCCCTCTGGGAGCGACAGGTGCCGGGTGTCCCCCTGGTGATCGTGGAATCGCCGTATCGGGCGCTGGCCGGGCCGCTGATGGCGTACCTGGACGTCCTCGATCGGGCCTGGCCGCCCGACAAGCCGGAGCCGATCACGTTCATCGTCATCCCCGAGTATGTCGCCAGCCACTGGTGGGAGCGGATCCTGTACAACCAGTCCGCGCGCCAACTTCGACGGGTGCTTCTTGGTCGCCCCCATACCGTGGTCATGGATGTCCCGTACCGCCGGGACGACCCGCGCAAGTTCGGCATCAGCGACCACGATCCCGACGTGGACGATGGCGGACGCCCGTCCGAATGACCCGGTGACGGGCGAGCCGGTGGTATCGTGACCGGCGCGCAGGATCGGCCGTGGCATCATCCGTGACCAACTGTTCCCGCGCTTGACTGGAGGCTCCTGAGCTCGTGGCCGACTCGCCGGCACCCCAATTCCGGCGCGCCGTCATCGCCCTGTCGGGAGCCAGGACGGATCGTCCGATCGTGGCGCTCGCCGCCGGGATCGCACGAGCGGGGCACGCGGAGCTGATCGGTGTCCACGTCGTGGAGATCGACTGGACGCTCCCGCTCAACGCGGACGTCGCGGGTCGTTCCGAGGACGCCCAGCGCGTCCTCGACATCGCCGAGACGACCGCCGAGGCCGCCCGGTACCGGCTCGAGACCGTCCTGCTGCAGGCCCGCGATGTCGGCGCCGCCATCGTGGACGAGGCGAGCGAACGTGGAGCTGACCTGCTCATCTGCGGCCTTCCGTTTCGTCGGCGGTTCGGCGGAGACTTCGCCATCGGCAGCACGATCCCCTACATCCTGAAGAACGCCCCCTGCGCAGTCTGGGTCATCCGCGAGGCGATGCCCGAGGAGCAAGCATGAAAGCCGTCATCGTCGGCTGTGGTCGAGTCGGGGCCGGTCTGGCCGACGAGCTCGATCGGGCCGGCTGGCAGGTCCTGATCATCGACCGGGTCTCGTCCGCGTTCGACCGGCTGCCGTCGGCGTTCGGCGGCACCGCCCTGCGGGGCGACGGTACCGACGAGGACACGCTGCGGCGTGCCGGCGCCGAGGGCGCCGACCTGTTCATCGCCCTCACCGAGGGGGACAACCGGAACATCATGGCGGCCCAGCTGGGCATCGAGGCGCTGGGCGCCCGGCGGACGATCGCCAAGTGCAATGACCCGGTGCGAGCCGAGGCCTACGCCCACCTGGGGATCGCCACGGTCTGCCGGACCAACCTGATGATGAATGCCGTGCTGGAGCACCTGGGCCAGGCAGCACCCGCCCACCCGGGCATCCATGCCCCCGAGAAGCCCCACGTGCACGCTGGCGGGATTGCGCCCGCGGGTGACGCTCCGGGCGGCACCACCCCGACGGAGGCCTGAGCAATGTTCGTGCTGGTCGTGGGTGGCGGCAAGGTCGGGTACTACCTGACCAAGGAGCTGATCGATTCGGGGCATGAGGTCGCCCTGATGGAGAAGGACCGGGCTCGCGCGGAGCAGATCCGCGACGAGATCGGGTCCGTGGTGATCGCGCAGGACGGGTGCGAGGGCAAGTACCTCCACGAGGCCGGCGCGAACCGGGCGGACATCGTGGCGGCGGTCACCGGCGACGACGAGGACAACCTGGTCATCTGCCAGATGGCGAAGCACCACTTCGACGTGCGGCGGACGATCGCCCGGGTCAACAACCCGAAGAACGAGGCGCTGTTCCGGCACCTCGGCGTGGACGAGATCATCAGCCCCACCCGGATGATCCTGGGCTCGATCGAGCAGGACATCCCGGTCCACGAGCTGCTGCACCTCGCGGCGCTGGGCGTGGGCGAGCTGGAGATCATCGAGGCGCACCTGCAGCCGGGCTCGCCGGCGATCGGGAAGGTTGCCCTGGACCTCTCGGTCCCGAACGGCTGCTCGCTGTTCGGGGTGATCCGCGGGGGGGTGCCGACGCCGCTCCGCCTGGACACGATCCTCGCCGAGGGCGACAAGGTGATCGCGATCGGGCGGCCGGACTGCGAGGCAGCGCTGCGGGACCAGCTCATCGGGGATAACGCGGAGGCCTGAGCCTCGGCGTTCGTCCGGGCTGGGCGCCCGCTCACCCGCTTTCCGCTCTCGGCTCTCGGCCCGGGCGAGGAGTCGTCCTGCGCAGCCTCGCGCTGAGTCGCCTCGCGCTGAGTCGCCGGTGGTGCAACCCCGGGGCCCTGAGTCCCGCGCTGCCCAGGGATGCCGCCGCTCCACGGATCCCGGTCCCGCCACGTACCAGCCGGGCTGGTGCCATCCCAGCCCGAGGCTCACGGTGGTGTCAGGTACCAGCGCAGTTGGTACTGGGCAGGCGATCGTGCCGCCGGAGCGGCGGCCCAGCCGCATCCCGAGCGTGGATGTGCCTGGCCAAGCTGGCAGGACGTGTCGGAACCTCGCCCAGCACCAGCCACATTGGTCGCTGACGGAACCGATGGCGGGCGGAACCAGCGCCGGGCGAAACCGGCGGCGGGCGAAACCGGCGGCGGGCGAAACCGGCGGTTCGGGACTGTCATTAGGTGTCAGATGTTGCACCATGGTTTAGGACACTTATCTTGACAACGCCATTGATATGGTTCTACCCTGCTGGATGTCCGGCGAAGGACCATATCGCCCCGCCGGAGACCATCTCAACCGCAGTCGGCCGCGTAGAGCCGCCGGTGAAACCAGCAGGAGGCTGACCGATGACGCTCACGCGCCGCCCGTCGCCCTTCAGCGAGCTCGTAACGCTCCGCCAGGCGATGGATCGTCTCCTCGACGACACCGTGTTCCGACCGTACTGGGCCTTCAACGGCAACGGGGACCTGGCCCGGCTGCCGCTCGACATCCGCACGACACCGGACGCCCTCCTCGTGGAGGCGGCCCTGCCCGGCGTCAAGCCCGAGGACGTCGACGTCACCGTGGAGAACGGCACCCTGACCATCCGCGCCGAGGACCGGGCGGAGCGCTCGGGTGAAGAGTCCGGCTGGCTTGTCCGCGAGATCTCCCGCGGTACCGTGATGCGGACCGTGACCCTGCCGACGGGTCTCGAGGCCGAGAAGGCCGAGGCCACCTTCGAGCACGGTGTCCTCAGGCTCCGCATCCCGAAGGCCGAGCAGGTCAAGCCGCGCCAGATCCAGATCCGGCCCGTGACCACGGGTAACATGGCGCCGGTCGACGCCCCCGACGCGCCCGACCCGAAGGCCTGACCGATGGCAGTTGCGCGCCGGCCCGACCGGGACCCCACCCGACCCGTCTACGTCATCAGCGTGGCTGCGACGCTCGTCTCGGCGCACCCGAGGACGCTGCGGATCTACGAGGACGAGGGCCTGGTCTGCCCGGCGCGCACACCCACCAACATCCGCCTCTACTCTGAAGAGAACATCCGCAGGATCCTGTGGATCCGACACCTGACCCGGGACCGCGGCGTCAACCTTGCCGGGGTCCGAACCCTGTTCGAGCTCGAGGAACGTCTCGGCAAGAGGATCCTCGAGGCCCTCTACGACGAAGGGATCCGTGCGGCCGCTGCTGCCGAGGCTGCCGAGGCTGCCGAGGCTGCCGAAGCCGCCAAGGACACCGAAGCCGCCAAGGACACCGCCCCCGAACCCTCGACCTGACCCCGCCCCAGCATCCGAACCCCCACCGAAGCAATCATCGAACTGTCGAGCCGGACCAGCCGGCCGGCACCGCAAGGAGAACCTGATGGCCAAGCGACCGTCGAAACCGGAGGAGGAGCCGAAGCAGCCCGCGGCCGAGCCGCGCGAGCTGCCGCTCGTCGCGCTCCGTGAGACGGTCATCTTCCCGGAGATGATCGTCCCGCTCCAGGTCGGGCGCGACAAGAGCGTCGCGGCGCTCAACGCCGCTACCGAGTCCGGGGGCCCCATCGCCCTCGTGACCCAGCGCCGGGCCGAGCAGGAGGAGATCGGCGACCCGTCGGAGCTCTATGCGATCGGCACGATGGCCAAGATCGCCCAGGTCGTCCAGCTCCAGGACGGCACCGTCCGGGCAATCGTCCAGGGCCAGGGACGGATCCGCATCCTCGGCTTCACGCAGACGAGCCCATACCTCATCGCCCGTGTCGAGGAGCTGCCGGACGCGATCCCGGATGGCGTCCGGATCCAGGCGCTCATCCGCAGCGTCCAGGCCCAGATCGAGCAGTACGTCGCCAACGGCGCGCCCGTGCCGCCGGAAGCCGCCGTTGCCGCGCGCAACATCACGGACCCCGGGCTCCTCGCGGACATGGTGGCGTACAGCCCCGACATGTCCACGGAGCAGCGCCAGGAGCTCCTCGAGACCGTCGATGTCGAGCTGCGCCTCAAGCTCGTCTCCAACTTCCTCGCCCGCCAGATCGAGATCCTCGAGCTCAAGGGGAAGATCCAGAGCGAGGTCAAGTCCGAGATGGACAAGACCCAGCGCGAGTACATCCTCCGCGAGCAGCTCAAGGCGATCCAGCGCGAGCT
>DATCGK010000195.1:0-3639 GCA_036508975.1 Candidatus Limnocylindrales bacterium | reverse complement strand
GCCAGACATGACGCACCACGATCGGATCTGGGCATGACCGGGCCAACGGCCGCACCGCCTCGCTGGAGGGGACGCGCCCTCTACGCCGTCGCCATCGGGGGTCTGGTAGTCGCCGCCCTCGTGGCGGCGTACCTCAACTGGATCTGGTGGGTTCCCTCATACGGCGGCGGCCTTCTCATCGCCCTCGCAGCGGCTGTCATCTTGGCCGTCGGAGGCATCGCGGCGTTGCTCGGGCGCCGGTACGCCAGCGCGAAGCGCGTCGCGCTGGTCGTCCTCGCCATGGGCGTCGGCATCGTGGCAGGGGAGGCCCTCGGCCCAAGCCGCGAGCCCCTCATCTACCAGCCCGGCGGAACGATGACCCTTCGTCTCGAGTCGCCGGTCGCCGCCACCGCGACCGGCCCCGCGGTCTGCGCGAACGTGGCCAGCGCGACGGAGTTCTCCGTGAATGGCGACTCGAACATGCGCCTCGACACGCCGGACAGCCCGTTCGTGTCCGTCTTCGCCGACACGGGGGACCGCTGGAGGGTCCTCCGCGAGGCACCGCGCAAGGACGGTGTATGGCTGCGCATCGACGTGATGGGCGCGCTCGTCACGGACGCCGGCAAGCCGGGGGCGATCGGGATGCAGGCCGCGGGATCTTCGACATTGACGTCGACGTTCAGCAACACCGGCGGCTCGATCCGCTTTGCCGGTCTCGTCGCGCAGAGCGGACCTGACTACACCGGCGAGTCGATGGACCTTGTCGGCACCCTGGAGTGGACATGCGGTGCTGCTCCTGCCGTCACGCCATAGGTCCGCGCTCGATCGCTGCGCGAGTGCAGATGAGGCAAGGCACGCCCGGTGCGCTCAAGAGGTGGTCGCGATGACGTTCGAATCCCGGCGGGGCGTGCTGGTCGGCGCGTTCATCGCCCTCTTCGTGCCGACTTCCGATCTGCTTCTCGCCCAGCTGGTTGGAAGCGGGATCGCGCCATACGAACAGACGCGCTCGCTCCTGGACGTTATCGGCCTGCTCGCCTGGACCTCGCTGCTTCTCCTTGGGCCCATCGGCATCGTGGTTGCCGGCAGGTCCGGCGGCGTCCGCGGTGCTATCAACTGGCTGGTCCTGCTGATCGTCGCCCTGCCTGCCTATGCGGTTGTCTGGTTCGTGTGCGTCGCGACTGTCAGCGGCGCCCTTGGCAACCCGTTCTGATCCCCCACACGCGGAGAGGTAGCGGCCCGTCCCATCAATGCGGGGGCAGTGCCGCCAACAGGCCGTCGATGGCGGCCAGGAGGGGATCGCGGCGCGGTCCGTCGAGGCCGGTCGCCATCGCGCGCGCCCGATCGGACAGCGCCTGGGCCGCCGCGGCCGCAGCGCCCGCGTCTCCCCGGTCCACCGCCGTTCGCACCGAGTTCGCGAGCTGCGCGAGATCGTTCGCATCGCGCCCATTGAGCCCGTCCTTCCCGCCGCGCGCCGCTTCGATGGCGGCGTCCACCCTGCCCAGGGCGACGAGCACCGTCCCGCCGTCGCTCGGGAGCGCCGAGGCCGACGCCGACGGGGTCGCCGACGTCGACGCCGTTGCCGAGCCTGACGCGGTGGCCGAGGCCGACGCCGTTGCCGAGGCCGAGCCCGACGCCGTTGCCGAGGCCGACGCCGTCGCGGCCGGGAGGCTCCCGTCGCCACCGAGCAGGCGGGAGAGGATCAGCACGGCCAGGACGGCGAGCACGACCACGATGATGGCCGCCGTGACGAAGCTGGCGCGACCGGCGGGCGCCGGCGCCGGTTGCCGCGCGGCGGGTTGCTGCAGGACCGGCCGCACGGGCGCTGCGATCCCTGGCTGGGCCGCCGATGTCCGTTCCCACGCCACGAGGGTCGGGGCCTCCATGTCCACACCCGAAGGTGCGCCGGACGGTGGATATGGCGCGGCGATGGCGCCCGGATTCGGCCTCGCGACTCCCCAGACCTCGAGTCCGGTCGCGAGTTGAGCCGCGAGCTCGGCTGGTGACGGGCGGGCGGCTGGGTCCACGGCGAGCGCGAGGGCGAGAGCGGCGTCGAACCTCGTCCCGAGATCCGGCGCAGCGGCGGAGACTGGCAGGAGCACGCCGGGCCGCGAGTCGACGTCCGCGCCGGCAACGGTGGACGTCTGAGGGTACTGGCCGGTCAATGACTGGAAGATCGTCACGCCGAGCGCATAGACGTCGCTGGCAGGGCTCGCTGGCTCTCCCGCGCCGAGCTCCGGGGCGAGGTACGGCACGGTCCCAGGCGTCGATCCGGGGAGCGTCAGGGGATTCCCGTCGGTCGACCCCAGGTTCCACGCGACCCCGAAGTCGGCGAGCGTGGGCCGGTCGCTCGAGAACAGGATGTTGGCCGGCTTGATGTCACGATGGATGAGTCCGTGGCGGTGCATCTCGGCCAGGCCTTCCGACACCGCGGCGACGATCGGCATGAGCTCGGCCGGCGGCAGGCGGCCGCCGACCTTCAGGCGATCCGCGAGCGAGCCCCCCCGGCAGTACTCCATCACGTAGAACGGCTCACGACCGGTTGCCGGATCACCCGGCTCGACGTCGTAGACCGCCGCGACGTTCGGGTGGCTGAAGCCCGCCATTGCTCCAGCCTCGCGGCTGAAACGCTCGGCGAACCGCGCGTCCGCCGCGAGATTGGCGGCGAGGACCTTCACGGCGACCTGGCGGTCGAGACGGAGGTCCGTGGCTCGGTAGACGGACGCCATGCCGCCGGCACCGAGGACCGACTCGATCCGATATCGGTCCGCCAGGACATCGCCGACGATAGGCATCGGAGGAAGGCTAGCGCATGAACGTCCCGGCACGCCCGTTGGGGGTCGGGCAACGATGCGGCGCTTCCGCCTCCGCCCTTACGCGGACTGCCGCCGGACCTACGGCCGCACCCACGTCACCGCGAACGAGCGGCCATCGCCGCCGGTGTTCGAGACCTTCGCGCGGACGAGCCCGGAGCTCGTGACGAGCGTCGTCCCCGTGTGGACGAACCCGGCCGCGTCGAGCGGGCCGTTGATGCCGTCGATCGTGGTCGAGACGTCGGAGAGGGTCACCGTCCCGAAGTCCGGCAGCGACGTGATGGTGCATCTCTTCGGGCAGCCGACCGTCGGAGCCTCGACGATCCATTCGGCCGTCGTCGGGTCGAGGATCCCATTGGTGGACGTCACGCTGAAGCTGGCGCCGGTCGTGAGGTTCTCGAGGGTGAGCGCGTAGGACGAGCGGCCCACCAGCAACACCTGGGCGTGCACGCGGTCGCCCACCGCGACGGGAAGGTCGGCGCCCGTCGCGTACGGCTCCCGCGGCAGGGACTGGTGCCAGGCACCGATCGTGGGAGTCCCCTGGTCGCACTGGGTCTGGGTGCCCGCCTGGACCAGGCCCGCCTGTCCGACGCCGCCGATGCCGACCCAGAACGCGACCGCCGCCAGGCCCGATCCACGACAGACGACGCTCGGCTGCGTCCACGTGGCCTCCACGCACGTGAACGGCGTCGACGTTGACGACACCGCGTAGCCGGCCCAGTCGGTCGACCTGTCCGTCACGGGCGTCCCCAGGGATCGCACCACCTCCACGGCGCCCGGGCAGGCGACGACCCCACTCGGCGAGCCCGCCGGACCGATCGTTGGCCCCTGGGTGGGCGCCGCCGAGGCA
>DATCGK010000194.1:0-6462 GCA_036508975.1 Candidatus Limnocylindrales bacterium | reverse complement strand
GGCCCGCCGCTACGGTCCCACGCTGAGGCTCCAGTACCACGCGGCGCGCTGGCCCCCGGCGAAGCTGATCTCCACCTGGAGACCCCAGCTGCCGCGTGCCGTCGGCGCCGCCACCTCGACAGCCGCGTCATCGCCCGCCGTGACCGCGACGGGATCCCCGGCCGCCCCGGCGAGCACCGGTGCCCAGCGTGCGGTCCACCGCCGCGGAACGAGCCCGGGGTCCAGCGTCACGGCAAGCGGAGCGCCCGCCGCTGCCGGCACGGTGTCCGGCGGCACGATCCAGGGTGCGTCAGAGCCCAGCCCGTCCCAGAGGAACGTGCCCAGCTCGCCCGGGACGATCCCGGCGGTGCCGCCCTCGAGGGACGCGACCGGGGGCCCCGGGACTTCCGTTGGGCCGGGAGTGCTACCGGCGACCGGTGACCCAGCGCCCACGGTTGACGCGGGGGCCAGCGGGCCGCCTCGCGAGCACCCTGCCAGCGCCACGGTCCCGACCGCCAAGGCTACGGCCACGAGGGCCAGGCCAGGCAGCCCCGGCACCCGGGAGGGGTTCGTCATCCTCGACATGGTGTCCACCTCCCGCTCACCGGGTTCCGGGCCGGACGGCCAGCGGGCAGACCTTCAGGGTGCAGCCCGCGGCGACCGTGATGCTGATGGCGGCGGAGGTCGACGTGCGCACCCCCTCCGTCGACGTCTTCCGGTAGACCGCGCGGTAGTCACCGGAGCCCTGCAGCGTCAGGCTCTTGACGTAGGATCCCGCCGCAGCACCCGGACCCAGCGTCACCGCGTCCGCCCAGGTGGTCCCGCTGCGCCGCTGGAGGACGACGACCCGTCCGGACATCGGGTTGTTCGACAGCCGTCCCTCGCCGGCGCTCGTCAGGGTGGCCGTGAACGTGACCACAGAGCCGGCGACCACGCTGGTGGACGTCACCGCGAGCGTCGTTCGCGTCGGTACGTCCAGGCAGGTGCTGTAGGGCGTGGTCCACGAGGCGACGTCGTACTGCTGCTGGAGCGTCGCGATGTCGCACCGCCCGAAGACGTGCGCATTCCAGCCGACCTGGGGCTTGGCGTGGGTGTAGGTCTGAACGACGGCGTCCGCGTAGTCGCTGTCGTTCGCGTAGTTCACGTGGTGGTCAAGGCCCAGGACGTGGCCGAGCTCGTCCAGCATCACGTTCTCGGCGTCGTAGCAGCCGTTGGGGTCTCCGTTCAGCTCGCACCAGCGCAGGACGCCCCAGTCGTAGCGGTGCCCGTTCTCCCGGAGCCAGACGCCGAACCAGGTCGGCGCATCGCGGCGGAAGCAGGCGAGGCCGTTGACGCCGCAGGGAACGCCCACGCCGTAGTAGACGGTGTTGCCGCCGGCCGAGTCGTAGGTGAACGTGGCGGCCTTGGACCGGCGGGAGGCGTTCGAGTCCCCCGCCGCCCCGTTCACGGCGGTGCGGATCGCCGCCGGGGGTGTGCCGCCGGCGCCCCACCGGTAGTGCAGGCCGGCGTTCTGGGCGAAGAGCCCGCCGGACAGCACCGGGTCCGGCGCGTGGGCGTTGGCGGGCATGGGCGCCGCAGCGATCGCCGCGGCCAGCACGAGTGTCGCGACGGCCGAAGCCGTGATGCGGATCGGGTTCACGGAGCCACCTCCCCGAGGCGATGGACGGTCCGGGCGGCGGTATCCAGGCGGCGCCCGTCCGATGGGTGATCGAGGCGCCCTCCCGGGGCGAGGAGCACGGAGCCGGCGGCGATCTCCGCTCCGCTCGTGGCCGACGACGTCCGCCGGACCGGCAGCAGTCCGTGATCCACGGCCACGGCCCTGGTTCGGCCGCTCGCGAGGTCCAGGGCGGCTATCGAGCCGTCAGCGGACTCGAACACGAGTACGCCGTCGTCCACGGCGGCCGAGCCCGCGGCGTCCAGCAGGGTCCTGCGCCGTCCGTTTCCCAGGTCGATGGTCTCGATGGGGCAGGGGAGTCCCGCGCACGCACTCACGGCCACCCCGATGTCGCCCTCGACGCCGAGGAGCGGTCCCGTCCCCTCGAACGCGGACGTGTGACCCGTGGCCGGGTCGAGCACGCGCGTCCGGCACGCCCGTTCCCCGCAGGACGCGACCCCGAGGCGACCGTCGGCGAGCCACGAGAGCTCGGTCACGAACGTGGGCCCGAATGCCTCGTCCGCCGGCAGGCCCGCCAGCACGCGCGTTGGCACGCCGCCGGCCAGCGGGCGCCGCCACACGCCCTGGTCCGCGCGCGTGGCACGGTCGACACGGTGTTCCCAGGCCGTTGTGCCGTCCAGGGCGAGGAGCGCGCCGCGGATCACCGACCGCTCCCGGGCCAGCACGGTCTCACAGGCACGCCCCACGTCCAGCAGCCGCAGCCGGGACTCGGTCCCGTCGTCCTCGCTCACGAGCACGGACCCGTGGACGGGACCGGAAGCGGACGACTCTGGCGGCAGGTCCACGTGCCTCGGGGGCCCGCCGATCAGCCCCAGCGTCAAGCGCTGGCCTGCCAGGGACCCACCGTCGTCCAGCACCGGGTCCAGCCGGTACCAGGCGGCCGCGGTTCCGCTCGGCGCCGCAGGACCGCCCGCCGACGCCTCGGGACAGGGCGGTGGCTGCCACGGTGGATCCACGGCCGCCAGCACCGGCGGGTGTGCCGCCCCGAGAACCCCGGCCAGCGCCACCACGGCGAGCGTTGCGGTTCCTGCCAGGCATCGTTTGAGCTCCACGAGGGACCTCCTCCGGCGGGTGTGTGGGGTGGCGGGAGAAGGGCGAGGCAGCCATCATGAGCAGGCCGAATCACCTGCCACTTATCGGGGCGGGGTGGTAACCTCGCCGCTATCAAAGGGACCCCAGGTCCCTACAGATCCGACGCGGTATGGTCGCGAAGCCGGTGTGATTCCGGCACAGTCCCGCTACGGTGACCGCCCCCACGGGGGGCGGAAGTCCGGTCGCCGACCCGCCGTCGCCGCTCGAACCTTCGAGAGAAAGGTCAGGCGTACCCGTGCGATCGACCGCCTGACCCCTCGCTTCGCCCCGAAGCCAGGGGTCTGCTGATTCTCAACCGTTGTGCCGGAGTTCCCGTGATCGCTCGTCTTCGTCCGTTCCCCGTCCTGCTCGCCCTCGCGGCGTCTCTCCTCATCGGCGCGTGCTCCGCGGGGTCGCCCGCCGCGCCGACCCTCGCGTCCGTCACCCCCGCCCCGTCCGCTGCCCCGACGGCGGCCCCCACCGCGGCCACCACCGCGGCCCCCACCGCCGCACCGACCGAGGCACCCGCCTTCCCGGCCACCCTCACCGACGACGAGGGCACCGTGGTGGTCATCCCGGCCGAGCCGCGGCGGATCGTGTCGCTCACGCCCGCCATCACCGAGACGCTGTTCGCGCTCGGCGTCGGTGACCGCATCGTCGGCAAGAGCCAGGACATCCTGCTCTACCCGCCCGAGGCGGGCTCGATTCCGGACGTCGAGAAGTTCGACGGCTCGGCCGTCGTCGTCGACGTCGAGAAGATCGTCGCGGACAAGGCCGATCTCGTGATCGCCGGCGGCAACTTCGGCACGCCGCCGGACGCCGTCCAGAAGCTGCGCGGGCTCGGCATCCCCGTGCTCGTCCTCTACGCCCCTGATGTCAAGACCGTCTACAGCGACATCCAGCTCCAGGGCCAGGCGGTCGGCAGGCCGGCCGAGGCCGCCGCGGTCGTCGACAAGATGCAGGCCGCGTTCAAGGGCGTCGCCGACGCGGTCGCCGGGGCACCGCGCCCGCGTGTCTTCTATGAGATCGATGCAACCGGTGCCTTCTACGGCCCCGCGGACAAGTCGTTCCTCGCCGAGATGATCACGCTCGCCGGCGGTGACCCGATCACCACCGGCTCCCCGGACAAGTACGACATCTCCGCCGAGCGGCTGCTCACGGCGGATCCCCAGGTCATCCTCCTCGGCGATGCCGCCTACGGCGTGAAGCCCGAGGACGTCGCCAAGCGGCCGGGCTGGTCGACCATGACCGCCGTGAAGGACGGTGCGATCCGCCCGATCGACGACACGACGATCACGAGGCCGGGCCCGCGGCTGTTCAGCGGCCTCCAGCTGCTGGCAGCGGCCATCCATCCCGACGTGGCGATCCCGTCCGCAAGCCCCATCCCCCCGGTTCCGTGACCTCACCCGCGACCACCGTCGGCGACACCAGGGCCAGGCTCCAGGCCGCGTCGCGTGCGCGCGACCGGCGGCTGCAGCTGGTCGTTGTCGGCCTGGTCGTGCTGGCCGTCGGCGCGGTGCTCGGGATCGGGCTCGGCACCGTGGCCATCCCCATCGGCGACACCCTGGCCATCGTCGCGGACCGGCTGCTCGGCACCCACCTGTCGAGCGCCGACCCGGCGGTGGTGGCGATCGTCTGGGACCTGCGCGTGCCGCGCGTCCTGACGGCGATGGTGGTCGGCGCGGGTCTCGCCGTCGCAGGCGCAACCTTCCAGGGCCTGTTGCGGAACCCGCTCGCGGACCCGTACGTGCTCGGCACGGCGTCGGGCGCGGCGCTGGGGGCGGCGATCGCCGTGCTCATCCCGGTGCGGACGCTGTTCTTCGGCTTCGGGCTCGTCCAGGCGTTCGCCTTCGTGGGCGCCCTCCTGGCGATCACGACGGTGTACAAGCTGTCACGGGTGAGTGGCCTCGCGCCGCTCACCAGCCTGCTGCTGACCGGGTACGCCGTCGCCTCGCTCCTCTCGGCCGGGCTCGCGATGGCGATGTACCTGTCGGGCGCCGCGCTCCGCCAGATCTTCAACTACCTGCTCGGCAGCTTCGAGATGGCTTCCTGGGAGCGGCTCCTCTGGGCGCTGCCGATCGTCGTCGTCGGCTCGCTGCTGATCCTGTCCCGGGCGAGGTCGCTCAACGGGCTGCTGCTGGGCGAGGAGGCCGCGAGCAACCTCGGCATCAACGTGGGCCGGGAGCGCGCGCTGCTGCTCGGTCTTGCCTCGCTCGTCACCGCGGCCGCCGTGACCATCAGCGGGCTCATCGGCTTCGTCGGGCTGGTGGTGCCCCATGTCGTCCGCCTCATCACAGGGCCGAACGCGCGGGCCGTCATCCCGATCTCGCTGATCTGGGGCGCGAACCTGATGGTCTACGCGGACCTCGTCGCCCGGCTGGCCGGCGACATTCCCGTGGGCGTCGTCACGGCGATCATCGGCGCGCCGTTCTTCCTCGCCCTGCTGCGCCGGGCTCGAACGGGGTACGAGCTGTGAGCCGCCCCGCACTGTGGGTCGACGGGGTCACGGTCGAGGCGCGCGGCCGCGCGATCCTGCGCGACGTCTCGTTCACGCTGGATCACGGTGAGCGCGTGGCGCTGATCGGCCCGAACGGGGCCGGCAAGTCCACGCTGCTCCGTGTGCTCGCCGGCGTCCTCCGGCCGGCGGCCGGTCGGGTGGAGCTGGACGGCACGCCGGTCGGCACCCTCGATCGATCCGAGATCGCGCGGCGCCTTGCGGTTGTCCCGCAGCAGACGGCGCTGCCGTTCGCGATGCGTGTCGAGGAGGTCGTGGCGCTGGGGCGGCTTCCCCACGAGTCGGCCCTGCGGGGTGCGTCGTCCGCCGACCGGGCGTCGGTTGCGGCGGCGATCGACCGTGTCGGCGTCGGGCACCTGCTCGGTCGCGACGCACGGGAGCTCTCGCTGGGGGAGCGGCAGCTGGTGCTCCTGGCGCTGGCCGTGGCCCAGGAGGCGCCGGTCCTGCTCCTGGACGAGCCCACCGTTCATCTCGACCTGCGCCACCAGGTGGAGGCGATGGAGCTGCTCGAGGACCTCAACGAGCGCGACGGGACGGCCCTCGTTGCCGTCCTCCACGACCTGGGTCTCGCCTCGCACTTCTTCCCCCGGCTCGTGCTCATCGCCGGGGGCCGCATCCTGGCCGACGGGACGCCGGACGAGGTGCTCACGGACGAGCGCATCCGCGAGGTATTCGGCGTGAACCCGGCGCTGGTGCGGCTCGCGGCCTCGGTTGTGAGCGGCTGAACCCACGCCGGCTGCACCGTCAGCCGCCGACCGGTACGCTTGGTACGTGCCCAACCCCCGCCCGCTCCTCGCCCTCGCCCTCGTGGTGGCCCTTGCCGCGTGCACGGGCGCCTCCTCGTCCGGCGGCACCGCAGGGACCCCTGCGGCCGCCTCACCGTCCATGCAGCCAGCCACGACCCGGCCCGAGCCGACCGCAGCCGGGACGCAGGCGCCCGGCGAGACATCGACACCGCCGTCGGACGGGCCCGCCGCGTCAGAGCCCGCCGCGTCGGTCGAGCCAGGCGGATCAGCGTTGCCGGGCGAGTCAGCGGCTTCGTCTGCATCGCCCGGCGCAACGGATGGGCCGGCCGGCGCGTGCTCGGGCAATGACGCCAACCGCGAGTTCTACGCCAGCGTGGCCTCCGCGGTCGACTGGACGGTCCTGTGCGCCGTGTTGCCCAAGGGCTGGTACGTCTCGTCGGGGTCGTACCGGCTGGCGAACGGCGGCAAGCTGGTGA
>DATCGK010000193.1:0-8984 GCA_036508975.1 Candidatus Limnocylindrales bacterium | reverse complement strand
GATGGCGTCGATCGTCTCCAGGACCACGAGGGCGTGGCGCGTGACCGGGCTCAGCTCGTGATGTGCGTTGAGCCACTGCATCGCCTCGGACGGGTGGGCGATCTGGGGCATCGCGTGGGCGAACTCGAGCGGCAGCGGCTCCACCACCTCGACCTCGGTCCGGCCGAACCCGGCGAGCATCTCGGGCAGCTCTGCCATCGCCCGCGGACCGACGCGCATGCGCACGCCTTCGGAGCTCTTGCCCGCGTAATTGAGCTTGAGCTGGAAGTCCTGGGCAACAACCTCCTCCGCCGGCCCGACGGGCGCGGGCTGCGGGGCGGGGGTGGTCTTGCCGGCGTCGCCGCCGCGGCGCTTCAGGAAATCGAGGGGCACTGGCTATCTCCCCGGGGGCTTCAGGGGCGGGGCGTCATCGTAGCAGGGCGATCCCCGGGAGTCGGTCGAGCCGCGCGGGATGTCCGGCCGCCGTTGCGCCCGGGAGACACCGCAATCACGGGCGATGGCGAGGCCGGGGACGGTCCACCGCATGAGCCGCCCGGCGCACGGTCGCCGCCGTCCCCTCGCTCGCCACCAGCCAGCGCACCCCGCGCGCCGGAACCTCCACCGGTGCCCCGGCCGAATACACGGACCGATCGAGGAGATCGATGAGGAGCCCGGTGGATGACGCAGGCAGCAGCTCGGCCGGAACGATCCCGGGTGCATCGGCGAAGTTGCTCACCGAGACCAGGGCCCCCAGCGGGTGGTCCCGCCGAAAGGCGAAGGTGGCCGCGTCGACAGGTTCGAGCACCTCGAGCGGCACGGCAGCATGCAGCTGGGGCGCGTTGCGACGGGCCACGATCAGCCGGCGGAGATCGGTGTACACCCGTTCCTCGATCGTCCCCCTGTGCCGGCGTCGCCCAGCGGCCGGCCAATCCATCTTGGGCCGGTGCAGCCAACGGTCGTCGGCCCGGTGTCGGGGCTCGGCAAGGTAGGTCCAATCGTTGCGCAGGCCAAGCTCATCGCCCATGTAGATCAATGGCAACCCGTCCCAGGCGAGGATCAGGGCATGCCCGAGGCGGATGCGCTCGATGGCCGCGGTCACCAGCGCCGGGTCATTGGCCTCGAGCGCGGCCTCGAGACCGGCGAGGCCGGCGAACGTGCCGCTGATGCGGCTGTCCCCGGTGGCGGGCACGAATTGGAAGACCTCGCCGCGTGCGAAGCTCCCTGGAAAGCGGCCGGCGTAGAACGCCGAGAGGAACCCGCGATGCGACGGGCCGTCCCAGCCAACCGCGGCGGCGGCCTCGTCCACCACGGCCCAGCCGATGTCGTCATGGCAGCGGATGTAGGTCGCCCACGCGGTGTTCGACGGCTTGCGCGGAAAGGCGCGCAGGACCTGTGTCGCCAGCCGGGCATCGCGGGTCGCAAGCGCGGACCAGAACTGCACCATCAGGCTGTTGTGGTACGCCATGTCCGACACGTGCCCGTGGTGGCGCCCAGTGCCGAGGTAGCGGACCAGGTCGTCGGGACCGACGATGGCCTCTGCCTTGAAGATGACCGCCGGAGCGGCGATCCGAGCACATGCCCGGAGCGCCTGCAGGAGGTCGTGTACCTCCGGCTGGTTCTGGCAGTTCGTGCCGAGCCTCTTCCACATGAACGCGACCGCATCCAGGCGGAACACTTCCACGCCTCGCGCGGCGAGCGCCAGCAGCACGTCCACCATCTCCAGGAAGACCCTGGGATTCGACCAGTTGAGGTCCCACTGGAAGGAGTTGAACGTCGTCCACACCCAGCGCCCGTCCGGCAGTCGGGTGAAGTTGCCGGGCGCCGTGTCCGGGAACACGTTGGGGAGGGTCCGTTCCCACCGGTTCGGCTGCCTGCGATCGGGGTAGATGTAGTACATCTCCGCGGCTTCGGGATCGCCCGCGGCGGCGGCGAGAGCCCAGGGATGCTCGGCGGCCGTGTGGTTGAGCACCAGGTCGATACACAGGCTTATGCCGCGCTCCCGCAGCCGATCGCAGAGTCGCTCGAGATCGTCCATGGTCCCGACCGACGGATCGATCTCACGGTAGTCGGCAACCGCGTATCCACCATCGGTCTCGCCCGGGCGGCTGCGCAGCAGCGGCATCAGGTGCAGGTAGCGGACGTCCAGCTCGGCCAGGTAGTCGAGGTGCTCCGCGACGCCCGCGAGCGTTCCGCCGAACCGGTCCGCGTAGCACACGTAGCCGATCATCGACGGGTCCTGGAACCAGTCCGGCCGGACGGACCGCTGGAGATCCAGTGACACCAGGGCCGGAGGGCGCTCCCGGTAACGATCCGCCAGCAGCTCGACCAGTGCCACCAGGGCGCCGTCTCCGCGCGGGTGAGAGCGGTATACGCCGTCCCAGGCTCCAGCCAGGTCGTTCCACCACCGGGCGAGCCGGATCAGGAACAGCTCGACATCGCGGACCGGCATGCCCTTCAGGCGCCGTCCGGCGATCTCCGCGGCCTCCGGGATGCCGAACGGCTGTCCCGGCGGCCCGGAGGAGGAGACGATCCGGGCCGCCGGGTGCCGGCGGGTCGGTGACGTTGATCTGGCTGCGCTCAACCCTTGACCGAGCCGGCGAGGAGGCCGCGCACGAAGAACCGCTGAAGGCTCAGGAACACGAAGACCGGCACGATCATCGAAACGAACGCCCCGGCCGTGAGCAGCTGCCAGTCCTGGCCCTTGGTGCCCGTCATGGAAACCAGCCGCTGGGTCATGACCGCGACGTCCCCGCTCGTGCCCAGGAAGGTCGCCGCCACCAGCAGGTCGTTCCAGACCCACAGGAACTGGAAGATGGCGAACGATGCCAGCGCAGGCATCGAGAGGGGCAGGATCAGGCGGGTGAACGTCGTGAAGTGCGATGCACCGTCGATCGAGGCGGATTCCATCAGGTCCTTTGGCAGCTGGCTGATGTAGTTGTAGAGCAGGTATGTCGCCAGGGCCAGGCCGAACCCGGCGTGGGCGAGCCAGACCGCCAGATACGTGCCGTTGAGGTTGATCGCGAGGTAGGCCTTGAGCACCGGGATCAGCGAGATCTGGAGCGGCACGACCAGCAGTCCGACGACGGTGATGAACAGGATCCGCCGGCCCGGGAACTGCATCCAGGCGAACCCGTAGGCGGCGAACGCCGCGATCAGGATCGGGATGACCACGGCCGGCACGGTGACGGCGAGGGTGTTGAGGAACGCTGTCGCCAGCCCATCGCCGCCGAACAGGACCTTGTCGTAGTTGTCGAGGCTGAAGCCGCCTTGCCCGAATGCCGACCACCAGCCGGAGTTGGAGATCGACTGCTTGTCGCGGAACGAGGTGACGAACAGGCCGATGGTCGGCACCGTCCAGACGACGATCAGGAACAGCACCGTGAGGTTGATGGCCACGCGTGACCAGGTGATCTTTCGCATCACATCGCCCTCAGATCGCCCGGCCGCGGAACTGCCGGAGGTTGTACCAGATCACCGGCATGACGCCGACCAGGAGGATGATCGCCAGCGCGGCGCCCCGTCCCGAATCCTGGAACGTGAAGGCCTGTTGGAACATCATGGTCGCGATGACGTGGGTGTTGAAGTTGCCGTTGGTCATCGCGGTCACGATGTCGTAGATCTTCAGGGTCAGGATCGCGATCGTCGTCGCGACCGTCACGATCGTCGGCCAGATGGCCGGGACGACGAGCTTGCGGAACGACTGCCACTCGCTGGCGCCGTCGATCCGCCCGGCCTCCAGCATCTCTTCGGGCACGCCCTTGAGCGCGGCACCGATGATGACCATCGCGAAACCCGTCTGACCCCAGATCAGGATCACGATCAGCAGGATCGTGTTCAGCGGCTCACCGGTGAGCCAGGAGACCGGGGAGATGCCGAACGTGCCCAGAATGGCGTTGAGCAGCCCGACCTGGGGCTGGCCCTCCGGCTGGAACGACAGCACGAACCGCCAGATGACGCTGGCGCCTACGAACGAGATCGCCATGGGCAGGAAGATCAGGGTCTTGGCCAGGCGGTCCAGCCGCGACCGCTCCACCAGCACCGCGATCGCCAGGCCCATCCCGGTGCTGAACAGGGTTCCGATCACGAGCCACAGGACGTTGTTGCGGATCGCCGTGACCATCTCGGGGTTCGTGAACGAGTAGACGTAGTTGTCGAGGCCAACGAACGCCTTGCCGTTGGCATTGAACAAGCTGGACCAGGCCGTGAGGACGGCCGGGACCAGGAGGTAGAAGGTGAGGATGGCCACGGCCGGACCCACGAACACGAACGGCAGGATCCGGCGGTGCCACACCGACGGCAGCTTCTCGGTCAGCCAGTTGGCGACGACGTAGAGCAGGGCGACGCCGCCGATACCCCACACGATCGCCACCAGGACGATCACGAGCTTGGGCGCGCCGCTGTCCTTCAGGAACAGGAAACCCGCCCACAGGACGATGAATGCCACGATGGGGACGAAGATCGAGACCACGACCCGGCCGACGCCGGTCGCCAGAACCTGCCCGATCCCGCGCGCGGGCGGCGCGGCGCTTGCCTGTTGCATCCCTCGGGTCCTCCTCCCGTCAGGTGGACCGGCGAATCAGCAGTGGCGGAGCCGCCGGTGAGGCTCCGCCACTGTGCAGGGGCCGGCTACTTGGGCCAGCTGGCCTGGATGTTGCTGAGGGCCGTATCGAGGTTCTCGCTGCCCGTCAGCACCTTGATCGGCTCCTTCCAGAACGTGCCGTTGCCCACTGCGGACGGCATCGCGTCGGAGCCGTCGAAGCGGACGAACGCGGCGTCGACGATCGCCTGCGCCCAGGTCTTGCTCAGCGCCGACGCGTAGAGCGAGATGTCCTGGGTCTTGTACGGGAACAGGGCGCCCCCGGACTTCTGCCAGGAGACGCCGGCTTCAGGCGTGGTGAGGTACTTGAGGAAGGCCCAGACCTCCGGCCTATCCGCGAACGCGACCGCCTGGTCGCCGCCGACCTCGGCCGGCGTGCCGACCGCGGGATCGATGGCCGGCAGGTTGAAGACGCCGACCTGGTTATCGAGGTCCGCCTTCACCGCATCCGGGAAGAAGTCGGTGATGAAGTTGCCCTGGTTGGTGAGCAGGCACTTGGGCGGGTTGTCGAAGGCCGCCTTGGGCGCCTCCCCGAAGGCCGTCTGCACGATGTAGTTCGGGCCGCCGTAGACGTACTTGGGGTTGGTCCAGACGTCGAGGACCTTCTGGAAGGCGGCCTTGACGCCCGGGTCGGTGAACGGCGTCTTGCCGGTAACCCAGGCGTCGTAGCCCTCGGCACCGCCGGTCCGGAGCATGACCTCCTCGACCCAGTCGGTGAACGGCCAGCCGGTGCCGGCGCCGCTCTCGATGCCGATGCACCACGGCGGCGTGCCGTCCGCGGCCATCTTGTCCATGAGCGTGATCATCCCGTCCCACGTCGTGGGCGCGGTGTAGCCCTTGGCGTCCCAGACGGCCTTGGGGTAGAAGACGAGGCCCTTGAGGTTGACGCGATGGAACACGCCGTAGACCTTGCCGTCGGCAGCCGTCCCAACGTCCTTCCAGCCGGGGCCGTAGTTGGCGTCGATGGAGGCGATGACGTCGGCAGGCAACGGGAACAGCTTTCCGTCGGCCGCGAACGTCTTCATCAGGCCGGGCTGCGGCATGAGTCCAACGTCGGGGGTGTTGCCGGCGGCCGCCTGGACGACGATCGCCTGCTCGAACGTCTTGTCGCCGTTGTAGGTGACCTTGGCGCCCGTGGCATCCTCGAACGGCTTGACGGCCGCGGCAAACGCCACGGCCTCCGTGTCGACGAAGGCGCCGCTGACGGTGATGGTCTTGCCGGCCAGGTTGGTGCTGCCGCCGCCGCCGGAGGACGACGGGGCCGGGGTGCCCGTGCTGCTGCCGCATGCGGCGACGACAAGCACAGCCGACCACAGGCCGACCAGTAGCCGTTTGTTCATGAGTTCCTCCTATGGGCCGACCCAGTTGCCGCGTCGGTCTCGATCAGCGCGTGGAACCGGTTCCACGAACCTCTTGGATAGCCTACCAAGGGCGTCAAGAGGCGGCTGGCTCCTGCTTGAGGGCGAGTCCGCCCGGAGGCGCGGTCGAGCGGCGGACCACGAGGCTGATGTCCTGCACCTCGCGCAGCGGCCCGGCGGGCACCCCGTCGAGCAGGCGGAGCAGCCGCTCCACCGCCCGGACACCCGATTCGAACAGCGGCTGGTGGATCGTCGTCAGCCCCAGGTGATCGGCCAGTTCGAGGTCGTCATACCCGGTGACGGACAGGTCGGCCGGAACCCTGAGGCCGAGGTGATCGGCAGCCTCGAGCACGCCCGCCGCCTGCGTGTCACTGGCGCAGACGATCGCGGTCGGCGGGACGGGCAGGGACAGCATCCGTGTCGCGAGCTCCGCGGCCCGTCGGCGAGAGTGCTCGCCGGTCCCCACCAGGCTGGGCGGCAGCCGGATCCCCGCGGCCTTGGCCACGCTGCGGACGCCGGTCAGACGGAGGCGGCTGGACGTGAACGCGAGCGCCGTCCGGGCGTAGTCGCCCAGGAAGGCGAGCCGCCGGTGGCCGAGGCCGATCACGTGCTGGGCCGCGAGCCGACCCCCCATCACGTCGTTGCCGACCACCCGCGGCAGCGAGCGATGGTGGGCATCGACCAGCACCGTGGGCAGCCTCGACCGCACGATCCGCTCGATCTCGAAGGGGTGCGGAGACAGCGAGACGATGATCAGGCCATCGACCCGCTCACGACGCGGGAACTCCAGGAACACCGCCTCGCGCCGTTCCGCGGTCTCGATGTTGAACACGAGCGCGTCGTAGCCGGCCGCGGCAAGCGCATGCTCGACCCCCCGGAACCGTTCGATCGCAGAGGGGCGGGACAGGAACGGCACGATCACGGCGACCGTCTGCGTTCGCCGCAGGCTCAACCTTCGCGCCGTCTGGCTGGGCACGAAGTCGAGCTCCTTGATCGCCGCCAGGACGCGCGCTCGCGTCGCGGGATCCACGTTGGCTCGGTCGTTGAGCACGCGACTCACGGTGCCGCGACCGACTCCCGCCAGTCGGGCAACGTCTCCGATGGTCACGCCCACGCCGACACCGTCCTTCGTATGGAACCGGTCCCATTGTAGGCATGGCCTGTCAACAGGTGAGGCGGGTCAACGGGTGAGGCGGGCCCGCAGGCGCTCGACCTGGTCGGCCAACTCGGATTCGCGCGTCCGTGCCCCCTCCACGATGGCTGGCGGCGCCTTGGCCGTGAAGGCCTCGTTCCCCAGCCGGGCGCGTGCGGCATCCAGGAGGCGCTCGGCATCGGCGAGCTCCTTGTCCAGCCTCGCACGGTCCGCCTCGACGGCACCCGGATCCGCCTCGCCGGTCCCGACGATCGCCTCCGCGGGACCCGCGATCACGGCGAGGCCACCCGCTGCGCCGGCGATCTCGTGGAGCGCGTCGCGCGTTGCGTGGCGACGCAGCGGACGCGTCCGGCCCAGCCGCTCCAGCGCCGGCCGCAGCACCTCGAGCGCTTCGCCCAGCTCCGGCTCCACGAACACGTCCAGCGGCAGCCAGGCCCCCGGCTCGAGCTTCGCGTCCGCCCTGGCGTTGCGCACCGCACGGACCAGCTCGACCAGCGCGCCAACCTGGCCTTCGACCGCCTCGTCGCGCTGCCCCGGCGTCGGCCAGCGGGCCACGATCAGCAGCCCGGGATCGGTATCGGCGTGCGGCAGCGCAGCCCAGAGCCGCTCGGTGATGAACGGCATCACCGGGTGGAGCAGGCGCAGGTACGTGTCGAGGGCGCTCACCAGCGCCCACCACGTGGCCTGGCGCTCGGCGACGCTGAGCCCCTCGTCGGCCAGCCGGACCTTGGCCAGCTCGATGCCCCAGTCGCAGTACTCGCTCCAGATCGCCTCGTAGAGGATCCTCGTCACCTCGCCGAAGCCGAAGTCGGCCATCGCGCGGTCGACCGCGGTCACCGTGCCCGCGGCGCGCGACAGGACCCACCGCTCCGCGGGACCAAGGAGCGCCGGATCCGGCACCTGCCTCGACGCACCCGGAGGGATCGTCACCGGACGGGCGCCGATCACGTACCGCGCGGCGTTCCAGAGCTTGTTGCCGAAGTTGCGGGCGTTGTCGACCTTCGCCGGGCCGAAGCGCTGGTCGTTGCCGGGCGTCGCCCCGTGGACGACGGCGAAGCGCAGCGCGTCGGCCCCCACGTCGTCGATCGTGCCCAGGGGATCGACCGTGTTTCCCTTGGTCTTCGACATCTTCTGGCCGTACGGATCCCGGATCAGGCCCGAGAGGTAGACGACCTTGAACGGGACCTCCCCCATCAGCTCGATGCCCAGCATCATCATCCGGGCGACCCAGAAGAAGATGATGTCGTAGGCGGTCTCCATCACCGTGCCCGGGTAGAACCGGGCGACATCGGCCGTCGCGTCCGGCCAGCCGAGCGTGGAGAAGGGCCACAGCCCGGAGCTGAACCAGGTGTCGAAGATGTCCGGGTCCTGTGTGAGCTCCGCGGCCGGCCTTGCGCACATCTCGCAGGCGTCGGGACCGGCGATCTCCGCGGACACCGTGGCGTGGCCATCCGGGCAGTACCAGGCCGGGATCCGGTGCCCCCACCAGAGCTGGCGTGAGACGTTCCAGTCCCGGATGTTGACCAGCCAGTGCTCCCAGGTCTTCTCGAACCGCTCCGGGAGGATTCGGGTGGTCCCGGATCGCGTCGCCGCCAGGGCAGCCTCGGCCAGTGGGCCGGTCCTGATGAACCACTGCGTCTTGAGGCGGGGCTCCACCACGTCGGTGCTGCGCTGGCAGCGTCCGATGACCATCTCGTGGGGCTGCACGCCCTCGAGGTCGCCGAGCGTTACCAGGTCCTCCAGGATCCGCGCGCGCGCCGCGTAGCGCTCCAGGCCGTCGTACGCCGTCCCCGTGTTCGCCACGTGCGCGGCGTCGTCGAGGATGGTCGGCATCGCCAGCCCGTGTCGGCGGCCGGTCTCGTTGTCGTCGTGGTCGTGCGCCGGCGTGATCTTGACG
>DATCGK010000192.1:0-2702 GCA_036508975.1 Candidatus Limnocylindrales bacterium | reverse complement strand
TGGCCGCGGCTGGAGATGTTCGCCCGCTTGGGACGCCCCGGCTGGACAGTCTGGGGCGACGAGGCACCTAAAGGCGCGGCGGCATAATGGGCCACCTCATCCTCCCGAACACGGCGTCTCCTGCCGACGCCGCCCTCCAGTACGCCTTGCTCGGCTGGCCGGTCGTGCCGCTCTATGAACCTGTGGGTGACCGCTGCTCATGCGGACGTTCATCATGCCGTTCTCCGGGCAAGCACCCTCGGACGCGTCACGGCCTGAAGGACGCGACCAGCGACCCGGCGGCCGTTGAGAGTTGGTGGCACAAGACCCCTACCGCGAACATCGGCATCCTGACCGGCGTCGGGTTCGATGTGCTCGATGTTGACGGCCCGACCGGCGAAGGGTCTCTCGAAGCCCTTTCCACGTCCTACGGACCGCTCCCGGATGGTCCCGTGGCTATCACCGGCAGGGGCGTGCATCGCCTCTTCTTGCCGACCGGCGCTGGGAACCGAGCCGCACTTCGGCCGGGACTCGACTGGCGCGGCCATGGTGGCTACGAGGTTGCGCCGCCAAGCCGTCACATCAGCGGTCGGGTCTATGGGTGGCGGGAGGCTGTGAGCCTCGTCCTTCCCGCGGCCCCCGACTGGCTGGCGGGCCTCGTGGCGAGCCCTATCGGCGACCGCCCTGTGGCCGGGATGATCGAGGAGGGCCGCCGGAACTCCACGCTGGCCAGCCTCGCCGGGTCCATGCGACGCGCCGGAGCAACTCCGGAGACCATCCTCGCCGCGCTGCTCAAGGAGAACGAGGCACGCTGCCGCCCTCCGTTGCCGCGTTCGGAGGTGGCAGCCGTGGCCGCCAGCGTCTCGCGGTACGCCGCGCCCGGGCAGCGGCACAACCGCACCGACGCCGGACAGGCCGAGTGGTTCGCCAGCACCTTCGGCGATTCCCTTCGCTTCGACCACCGCCGCGGCGTCTGGCTGGTCTGGGATGGGACCCGCTGGATGGTCGACCACGACGAGGCGGTCAGCCGCCGTGCCATCGAAGCGGCGAGGCTGCGGCACGAGGCGGCGCTCCAAGCCGCAGACGAGGACCGCGAGGAGGAAGTGCGCTTCAGCCTGCGGATGGAGTCCCGGGCACGGCTCGGCGCGGTCGTCGACCTAGCACGGGCGCTGCCGCCCATCGCCGACCCGGGGGCGGGGTGGGACACGGAGCCGCATCTCCTCGGGGTCGTCAATGGGCTCGTCGACCTGCGGAGCGGAGACCTTCGCGAGGGGCACCCCGACGACCGCATCACGATGTCTGCGTCCGTGAGGTACGACCCCGCTGCGTCGAGCCCGCGCTGGCTCCGCTTCCTCCGTGAGGTCTTCAACGACGATATCGGCCTCATCGACTTCGCACATCGCGCTGTCGGCTACACGCTGACGGGAGACTGCCGAGAAGAGGTCTTCTTCCTCCTCCACGGCCTCGGGTGGAACGGCAAGGGGATCCTGATGAACACCCTTGCCTCCGTCATGGGCGACTACGCAACCACGGTCCCGTTCGCCGCGCTGGAGGCATCAGGGCCCGGGGGGCGGCCGTCGAACGACATCGCCGCATTGGCGGGCAAGCGGCTGGTGATGTCGAGCGAAACCGGCGTCGCGACCCGGTTCGACGAAGCGCGCCTGAAGAGCCTGACGGGACGCGACCCCATCAACGCCCGCCTCCTGTACCACGAGGGGGTCGTCTTCCAGCCCGCGCTGAAACTCTGGCTCGCCGTCAATGACCTGCCCAGCATCGCCGACCACTCGCTCGGCTTGTGGCGGCGCGTTCTCGTCATCCCGTTCCGGGTGTCGTTCGAGGGGGCTCGCGCCGAGAAGGACCTCGACCAGACGCTCAACGCCGAGCGGGAGGGAATCCTCGCGTGGGCCGTCGAGGGTGCCCGGCTCTGGTACGCATCGGGCTGGACTGTGCCCCCTGCCGTCAAGGCCGCGACCGAGCAGTACCGGGTCGACAGCGACACGTTGGCACGATTCCTCGCGGAGGAGTGCGTGATCGACCCCGGCGTCTCCGAGATGGCGGGGGTGGCGTACAAGCGGTACTCGCGGTGGGCTGACGCGGAGGGGCTGCCCTTCTCGGGTCGCCTGACCGGCACCGCGTTCGGCAAGGAGATGGTCCGCAGGTTCACCCGGGGCAGGACGGCCAAGGGAGCCTTCTACCGCGGGGTTGCCGCTCGTCTTGATCACGATGAGTCAGGTCCCGATGTCTAGCCCGCGTACGAATGACGGGTATGGCGGGTTGACGCCCGTCTCGAATACCTCCCCCTGTGTTACTTCATCCGGGGGGCTTTGTCGGAAAGCCAGCAACCCGACATACCCGTCACATCGCGGCGCGCCGTCGGCGCTGGTGGCCGCCCTCGCTCAGGCGGTCATCGAGCAGCACGCGAAGCGCGCTGGTCTTGCGACCGTGGTTGGAGCAATGTCGGTGCCGATGGATCGTGACCACGCGGAGGCAACCTCGGGCGGCCGGGCGGCCGACCAGCATCTGGAGCACCCGGAGCTGACCCTCATCGCAGGTGGCCGGAAGGCACCGACGGAACCGTGAGTCCACGCCGCTTGCCGACCGTGACCCTGCCGCCGGACCTCGACCACGTCCGGGGGTTGCGGGCCGCGCACTGGACTCGCGAATCCACGGGAAAGATCGATCCCGACACCGGCAGGCCGCAGGGCATGCAGTGGGACAACTTC
>DATCGK010000191.1:0-2597 GCA_036508975.1 Candidatus Limnocylindrales bacterium | reverse complement strand
GGGCGGGCCAGCATCGTACCATTGCCGCTTGCACAAGAATCCCCTCACGCGGTCGACCAGTCACCGGACCGTTCGTGCGCCGCTCGCCTTTTCCATCGTCATCGCCCTGGTGGCGCTGGTCGCGCCGGCCGGTCCGGCTGTGCGCCCGAGCCTGGCGGCCGCGCGTCCATCCACGATGGTCGCCGGCGTGGCCGACCTGAGCGCCGCGTCGGCGGAGTCCAGCCTCGTCGCGCTGATCAATGCGGACCGCGCCGCGGTCGGCCTGCTGCCCCTTCGCCTCGATGCGCGGCTCACTGCCATTGCCCACGAGCGCTCGGCTTCCATGGCCGGGTCGGGCCAGCTCAGCCACGTCCAATCGGACGGACAGACCATAGTCGACCTGGTCCGGGCAGCCGGGATCACGTGGTACAGCCTTGGCGAGACGATCGGCTGGAACAACTACCCCAGCCTGGGTGACTCGACCAGCGTGGTCAACCGGGGCTGGATGACCTCGCCCGAGCACGTCGCGATCATCCGCTCCACGGCGTTCAACTACTTCGGGGTTGGCCTGAGCACGACTGCCAGCGGTGACCGCTACTGGACCGCGATCTTCCTCCGCGGCCCCGACCGGACGGCACCCTCGGCAACGATGGGCGCCCCAATGTCCGGCTCGTACGTCACCCTCGCGTCGCGCAGCCAGGTCCGCCTCGTCACCTGGAGCTGGACGGGCACCGACCCCCGGCTCGCCGTCCTCACGTCCGGGCTGCGGTCGTTCGAGGTCCAGCGCAGGATCGACGGTGGCGCGTGGGTCTCGGTCTGGACCTCCACGACCCGCCGCTCCTGGTCGACTTCGGTCTCGGTCGGTCAGCGGGTCCAGGTTCGCGTCCGGGCGCGGGACAACGCCGGGAACGTCGGCGCGTGGTCATCGCCGGTCGGCCTCTCCGGCTGACGCTCAGCCGACGCGGGCAACAGCGCCCGCGAGCCTCCGGCCGGACCGGTCGCGCGGGAAGGTGACGCGCGTGGCGCGGCCGAAGGCCCGATAGGCGGCCAGCGCCGATGCGAACGCCGGCATGAACCCCGCCGCCTCCAGCGGATCGAAGCCCGGCTCCCACCACGTGCCCAGCACCCGGACCGCCCGCGCGGCGCGGTCGAATCGGGGCTCGATCCTGCCGACCAGCCGGTCGCCGAACAGGATCGGCAGGACGTAGTAGCCCCACCGACGCTTCGGCTCGGGGACGTAGACCTCCCAGACGTAGTCGAAGCGGAAGAGGCCGCGCAGGAGGTCGCGATCCCAGCACAGCGGGTCGAGCGGAGCGAGGAAGGTCACGCCGTCGGCGCCACCGCCCGGCGGCTCCGCGGCCGCGACCTCCGCCATGGCCCATTCGAGGAATGGCCGGTCGGACGCCACCAGCAGGCGCTGGCCGCGCAGCCCGTCCACGGTCACGGGGATGAGCGCTCCATCCGCCAACAGCTCGGCGCGCAGCTCGGTCCGCGTCGGGTGGCCGGGCCGGCGCGGGTCGGGCGCGGCCGGGCCTGTCCCGATCCAGAGCTCGGCCTGGCCGCCGCTGCCCAGCAGCCCGTTGGCCCGGTACCGAGAGAGGAGCCGATGCCTGGCCTGCTCGCGGACGGTTCGCCGCTCGGCGAGGAGATCGACTGGGAACAGGCGCTCTGCCAGGTCGTAGATACGGCGGTTGCCATCCCGTCGGGCGATCCCCAGGATCCCGGCCTCGGCCAGCGCCTCGAGGATCGCCCGGACCGGGTTGGTCGGGCGCCAGTACCAGTCGATCGCGGCTCGCGGCTCGATGTCGGTCGAGGAGAGGCGGCCGTCCCGCCGGATCCGGTCCAGCAGCTCCTCGACGAGCGGCGCGTGCTCGTCGAAGGCTCCGTCATCGTGCCCGACCCGGGCCCGGTCCCAGGTCAGCCGGTAGAGCGGCAGCTCCGCCGTCGGCAGGATGCTCAGGCCCTTGTTGTAGGCCTCGAACAGGAGCCGCCGTTCGTACAGGAGCGCGTCCGTCGTCTCGCGGCGGTAGCCCGCGATTCGCGCCTGGAGCACAAGGTCGTGGTTGCGTCCGGCGATCTCGAGCGGGTCGAACTGGAGCGAGCCGAGCCGCTCCAGCACGTCGAGCACGCTCTGCTCGCCCGGCGGCAGGGCTCGCGGCGGCGCCAGCAGGTGGCGCAGGACCAGGAATCGGCGGGCGACCGATGCCGAGATCTCCCGGGGCCAGGGAGCGGACGACGATGCCGGGGAGGCGGGTTCTGCCGAGATGGAGGCACGGATCGGCGTCACCGGCGGATGGTAGTGGGTTGCGCGCGAATGCGGCGCGGCGCCCGGCCCGAGGTGGCGCCCCGCCCTGCGGCCGATCCATTTCCTTCGCACCTTCGATATAGTTGGTGCCAGACCAACGATCAGGGAGGTACCGCCGGAGCATGCCGCCAGGTGGGACAGACCGCGAGGCGCGCATCGATCGCGTCGTCGCGGCCTACGAGCTGTTGATGCACCGGATCGCGTCCTCGCATGCCCCCGACCTGCTGGAGGTCGCGGTGACGATGTCCCAGGCCAAGGTCCTCTACCTGATCGCTGCCGCGCAGGGGATGCGGATGTCGGAGCTCGCCGTGCG
>DATCGK010000190.1:0-6665 GCA_036508975.1 Candidatus Limnocylindrales bacterium | reverse complement strand
CGATCATCCCGCGTCTGCGCGCGCGCCGCGCCGCCAGGCGGACCACCGATTCGTCCTGGCGCTCGCGGCGCTCGTCGGCGCGATCGGGTGGCTCGGGATCGCCTGGATCGGCCTGCAGCTCCTGGCGCTCGATCCGCCCCGTGCCGGCGACGACCTGCGCCTGCTCCTCGACGCAGCGGGCCGGGCCGCGGCAGACCAGCCGCTCTACCTGGCCGAACCTCCCGGGACGACGCTGCAGGCGTCCAGCCTCTTCTACTCGTACCCTCCGATCGTTGCACAGGCGCTGGTGCCGCTCGCGGGCCTCCCGTTCGTGGTCGTCCTGGTGGGGTGGGGCGCCGCAGCCACGGCCTGCTTCCTCGCCGTCGTTCGGGCGCTCGACAGCGCCGGCCGCAACCTCGTCCGGCAGGTTGCCGTCGGCCTCCCGTTCGTCTTCCCGTTTGCCATCACGCTGCTGTTCGGCAACGCGAACGCCTGGTTCCCGCTCGTGTTCGGCCTCGGCATCCTTGCGGTCCTCCGCCCGGATCGACGAACCGCCGGCATCGCCGGCATCGCGCTGGCGCTCGGGGCCGCCGTCAAGCTCCACCCAGCATCGGTCGGGATCTGGTGGCTCGTCCGCTGGCTGCGGGACCGCCGTCGCGGGTCCGCGGGCACGGTCGTCGTCGCCGGTGTCGTCGCCGGTGTCGTCGCTCTGCTCCTGAGCGTCCTCGTCGGCGGCACGGGCCCGTGGATCGACTACGTGGCCTTCATCCGGTCCGTTACGCAGACGGCGGACCTCGTCAGCCCGCTCAACATCGGCCCGGCGTCGCAGGTTGCCCTGCTGCTCGGCGGCAGCGAAGCGACGGCGCGCCTTCTTCAGGTACCCGTCACGCTGGCTGCCGTGGGGATCACGATCGTCGCCGCGTTCCGTCCGCGGGACCCGGTCGAGGGCCTCGCCTGGGCGGTCACCGCTTCCCTCGTCGTGTTGCCCGTCACGTGGTTCCACTACCCTACCGCGCTCGTGCCGTTCGCCGTGGCGGCCCTCGCCCGGAGGGATGGGGCGCCGCAGCCAGGACGCGTTTCGGCCCTCCTCGCCGGCGCGATGGCGGCCGCTGCGCTCGCGATCGTCGCGCCGGTCGCCGTGTGGCTGGCGGTGGCGCTCGTGCTGGCCGCGGTCCGGGTCTCGCGGCCCGCGCAGGCCGCCGACACAGCCGCGCTGCCGGCATGACGGCCGTGTCGGCATGCGCGCGTCCGGTGTCGCGGCTCTGGTTTGCCCTGGCGGTCATCGGCGCCTTCGTCGGCGTCTACATGCTCTGGCTCCACGTGACGACCGACCCGCTGATCGACGTCCACGCCTACTACGACGCGGCCGCCCGCTTGAAAGGGCTCCCCATCGCCTGGAGCGTGGCGATCGGCCAGGCGCAGGTCCCGCTGACGCTGCTCACCGCGATCGCCGCCCCGTGGTCGATCGCGCTCGCCGCGCACCTCAAGCTCTTCCCCACGCTCATCGCTCTCTGGTGGATCGGACGGCGCGAGTGGCGCAGACTCGCCGTCTTCGTCGCGTGGGCGGCCGGCCTCGTAATGCTCCAGCTGGTCCTCGCGCCGCAGGCGACCCTCGACTTCCTGACGGCCCTCACTCTGAAGGAGGTCGGCGCCGTCCGGAACTTCTCGCCGTATGCGCTCTCGCCGCTCCTCTGGGCGGCCCTCGTCGTCATCGGGGTCGCCGTCACGCTCCGGCTCGCGCGCACGCGTTGGGGATGGAGCGCGGCGGTTGCGCTGTCCGTGCTTGCCTCGCCGCCAGTGCGCCAGGCCCGGTGGGTAAATGGGGCCTCCATGCCATAGAACGTGGCACACGCACCCGGCACGCTCCGGGTCATGAAGGAGAACGAGGTCGCACCGCGTCGCCCGCGCGGGAGACCGCCCAGGCAGGTCGAGAACCGCCCGACCGCGTGTCCTGACGGGCATCGGGGACGGTTGCTGCTCTGGGGCCGCCGGACCTGGGCGAGCACACCCTACCGCCGCCAGCGCATGAAGTGCCTACCCTCTGACGGCACGCCTGCGCACACGTTCTCGATCGGGCGGCGGCAGGCGGCGGCCTCCCACCCCCACGGCGAGGAGTGCCCGACCTGCGACGTGCGCCCCGGCCTCGCGCTCGGACCGGTCGCCCGGACCGACCACTTCCACACCGCCAACGAGGTCGCCCGCCTGCTCCAACTCGCCGGGCGCGGGACCTCGCTCCGGCGATCCAGCCTGACCGTCCGGCTCGAAAGCCACCACTACGTCGAGGACCACCACGGGATGCGGCGGGCGAGCCGCGCGTTCGCGCTCGCCGCCCGTTACCTCGACCTGTTCGCGCCCCGGATCGACGAACGGCTCGCGCCCAAGCGCTGGCCCCGGATCCTCGTCCTCGATTCCAAGCCGCTCAACATCCGGGCCTACGACGCCGAGCTGCACGTTCCCGGCTGGGATCCCGAGGAACGGGGCGGGGCGATCCTCGCGGCGACCGGGAGCGATGATCCCAGGCTCCCAATGATGGCCTGGCGGATCGGCGTGGCCGGCGACGAGACGACCGAATCGTGGCTCGACTTCCTGTCGGGCTTCGACCCCGACGGCCCCGGCCCCGAGTGGGTGGTGGCCGACGGCTCGAAGGCGATCGCCGCCGCCGTGCGCCAGCGATGGCCCAACGCGATCTTCTACTCCTGCGAGTTCCACCTCGGGCGCGCGCTCCGGGGCGCCGCCTACCGCGACGGCATCCACGCCGACCACGAGGCCCACGCCGAGCTGTTCGCCCGGGCGTTCTGGTCCGAGGACGATTGGAACGCGCTGGGCGAGTTCATCGACCAGGAGCAGGCGGCCCACCTCGCCGGCTGGTGGCTCGACAACGACGCCCTCGTGCGCGAGCAGGTCCGTCTCCGCACGGCGCACTTCGGCTTCCCCCGCAGCAACGGCGCGACCGAGCACCTCCTTCTCTGGATCGACGGGCGATTCCCACGCGAGCGGCGCTTCCGGCTGCGGAACGCGAACCGGCTCCGCAACGTGTTCGCGCTCATGCGAGCCGAGCAGGCGGGCCAGTCCGACCTCACGACCTACGCCGCGATCGTCAAGCGCGAGATGGCGAGGCTCGCATCCGACGAGCACCTCGCCTGGGGCAGCGGCGACGACCGGGCCGGCGACGATCAGCTCGCTCGGCGCGCTGATCGTCGCCGCCGACGCCTGCCAGCGCGCCGGCACGACCGCCTACATGGCGAACGCGAAAGTGAAGTCCGTGCTCGCACTCGTCGCCGAGGAGAACAAGGCCCGCGCCGTCGCCGGATTGCCGCCGCTCGCGGTCTCGCGCTCGAAGACGCCATCGGTCGATGTGGCGGGGATGCTGCTCGCCGACTTCCCGCGCGTGCTCCGCGACTGGGACGCGAAGGCGAACGGCGTGGATCCGCTCACGCTGTCCGCCGGGTCAGGACTTCGCGCCCACTGGACGTGCCACCGCTGCGGGCACACGTGGGAGGCCGAGGTCGCCCAGCGGACCAAGCGGCTCACGCGCTGTCAGCGGTGCTCGACCGAGCGCGCCGACGGCCTCACCGCGCTCGCCGTCGTCCGGCCCGACCTGCTGCCGGAGTGGGACGCCGCTGCCAACGGCGCGCTGCGCCCGGCCCGGATCAAGATCACCTACGATAAGGCCGTCACCTGGCACTGCGCCGACCCGAAGCATCCGCTCTACCGGATGTCGCCCTGGGCGCGCTCGAAGGTCACGGTCGGCTGCCGGTTCTGCCGCCAGCGCGCGAAGAAGACCGCCGAGAACGAGGCAGCTGCGTCCGTCGCTGCCTGAACGTCCTCCCATCAGCGGGCGGTCGAGATGGGCGGATGGGCGTGTTCGTGTCGTCGCACTCCTGCCCGTTGGGACAACGGTGGGCTGTGGGCTCGATTCGAGCTCGGCGCGGCGAACGCGACATCAAGCCCGGCGGTCGATCTTCGGCCTCCTCAGCGCCGTCGCCGGCCAGAGACACCGATCGTCCCATTCGTCCTGCGCCCACCCAGCGCCCACCCAGCGCCCACCCAGCGCCCATTTACCCACCGGGCCTGGCGCACTGGGCCTCGCCGCGCCTGTTGACATACATGCTGATGACGCTGCTTGCCTGCCTCCGCCGGTCCGACGAGGCGCCGCCGGACTGACGGAGCGCCCCGGGCGGCGGCCGTCATGGCAGGAACTCACCCCCAGCGTGGACCTACGGATCGCTCCGAGCCACTTCGCGCCTGGACCGACGCACGAGCTCGAGGCAGGCCCTGAGTCCCGGGGTTCGCGTCCGAGCGAGCCAAGCGACGAGGGGCAGGGCCACGAAGGGCACGTCCGGCAGCGAGTACGACCATGACCCGTTGGAGTCCAGCAGGACCCGCGCGAACTGGACATACAGGCCGGCCAGCGGAGCGCTCAGAACGACGCCGACCGCCAACGCAAGCCACCAGCCGCGCGACCGGATGCCGATGAGGGCGAACGGGGCGAGCGAAGGCTTCAGGAGGACGAGAGCGCCGGGCCACGACCAGAGCAGCGCTCCGGCCACGGCTGCACCGATCCACATGGCTGGGTTGCCGTAGATGACGACTTCTATTGTCCGCGGGTCGGCCACGATCAGCGCCAGCACCGGCCACGCCCACGGCTTCGGTCTTGATGTCATGACGAGGGCCCCTATCAACCCGAGGGGGGTAACCCACCAAAGAATCTGCGGGATGACGAGGAACGGGACCAGCAGGTAGAGGATCGCGGGCGGATAGAGTGGATCGCCAAGTTCGATCACGTATGGCCCGTGGAGCTGGTGCTCGAGGTAGAACGAACCGGTTTCGAGGAAGCGCCGAGCGTGGTCGAGATACTGGTGAAAGTCCACGCCGAGTGGTTCACGGAGCGAGACCGCCCTGGGCACGACGATGGCGAGCTCGTAGCCGGCGAACAACAGGATGACGCAGGCCGTGACCGCGGCTGCAAAGCGCCCGAGCCGGTTGGCGCGATCACGCGGGCGATCTTTCACAGGCCGACCAGCGCCCATTCGCCCGCGCACGCCTCCGCTCAAGAGCGCGACCGACGCGATCCCGCCCCGTCGCCTCGCAGCCACGATTGGTACCAGTCCATCATCAACCTCAAGGGAGGCGGGCCGCGGCACTCGCTCACGGTTCTGCTGTTCCTCATCCTACCTACGGAGCATGGCGTGCGAGGGCAGATCCTCTTCGTGAGCGCCTTTGGAACCGGCCCCGAACCTCAAGCAAGCGGACCGTCCCAACGGTCGGATCGGCAGGACGTTCGAGTGATCGGCAGCCCTCTCCCCCCGCGTAGACTTCCGGCCATGGAGGCGCGCAGCTTGACCATCGTCCTCCCGGCGTACAACGAGGAGGCGCGCCTGGGGCCCGCTCTGGACGAGCTGTTCGGCTATCTCCGCCGCCATGGCGAGCGCGGGCGCGACGGGGCGCCGGGAGCGGCGCGCCTCCCGGATGACGTCCGAGTGCTGATCGTGGACGACGGCAGCACGGACGCGACCGCCGCCCTCGTGCGGGCCCGTCGGGAGACGCTGGAAGCGACTCCTGTCGGTGCCCCGCCCCTGGTTCTTCTGCAGGTCCCCCACGGTGGCAAAGGCGCGGCGGTGCGGGCCGGCATGCGCGCGGTCGGGACCGACCTGGCCATCTTCGCCGACGCGGACATGGCGACCCCGCCGGACCAGCTCCCCCTCCTCGTGGAGGCGTTGCGGAAGCACGACGTCGCCCTCGGCAGCCGGATCCAGCCGGACGGCAGCGACATGCGGCGCAGCCAGCCGGCCTACCGCCGCCTGCTGGGCAAGGCCTTTCACTGGCTGACTTCGGCCTGGGCGGTTGGGCCCGTCCAGGACACCCAGTGCGGCTTCAAGGGCTTCACCCGCGAGGCCGCCCACGACCTTTTCGGCCAGCAGAAGATCACGAGCATCGTCTTCGACGTCGAGCTGATCTACCTGGCCCGCCGGCGCGGCTACCGGATCGCGATCGTCCCCATCGTCTGGTCGGACAAGCGCGGATCGCGCATGCACCCGGGACCTCGGCTCGCGCTTCGTGTCGCCTGGGACCTGCTTCGAACGCCAGCGCTCCACCGAGGTCTCGATCGCGGGTCGTCGGCTTCAAGATGACCCGTAGTGCCGCAGCGCCACCCGCAGCTGGGCGCCTCGCAGAGGGGCGAGACCTGTGATAGAACGCGCTGCGCCGTTCGACCTCCGACTGGCGACGCGGGCAGCCCTGCCGGTCCTGGCGATCGTCGTGCCCACCGCCATGGTCGCCGCGATCCTCGTGGCAGCCGGGGATACGCGTGGCTACGACTACCTGATGTACGACAGCGCGGCGCGTCGCCTGCTGGGAGGCGGGCCGCTGTATGACCTCTCCTTCACGGCGCCGGGGCCGAACGGCCTGTTCGACTACCCGCCGACGTTCATCCTCGCGGTGCTGCCATTCGCTGCGGCACTGCCCCCGCAGGCGGCGATGCTGGCGTGGACGGCGATGCTCAACCTCGCGTTCATCGTCGGGGTGGTGCTCCTGCCGGTCCGGCGGGAGGTTCGATGGGCGGTCGTCCTCCTCGCGGGCACCTCGTGGCCGTACCTCTACGCGGTCAAGCTGGGACAGATCGGGCCGCTCCTCTTCCTGGCGTACGCAGCCGCGTGGCGGTGGGCCGACCGACCGCTCGGGGTCGG
>DATCGK010000189.1:0-7629 GCA_036508975.1 Candidatus Limnocylindrales bacterium | reverse complement strand
TGGCTCGTTCTCGACCCGCCCCGACCTGTCGCCGGCTCGTTGCTGCACGACACGGAGCCCGCTCTTCTCAGCGTCGCAGTCGCATGCCTCGGGTCGCGCGACCTCGATGACCTGAACGCCACCCTTGAGTCCCAACGCTGTCAGCGGCTGAACACGCCGCAGGGGCCGACACAGTCAGCAAGACGGCCCCCCGACCAACCCACGACCTGCGCGCGTCGTGTCCACCTGTTGTGCTGCCGACGCCTCCGTCCACGCCTTGCCGCCCACGCTCGCAGCCACATTCTGAGGCAGTCGGCGTGGAGACGATGGAGCGGACCCGGGGCCTGAGTCTCGACGGAGCGCAGCACGGCGCGACTCCCGGTGACCTACGGCACTGGAAACTCGACGCTGGGCGGTTTTAGACTCGAGGGCGCTCACCGCATGGTCCCAGTTGGAGGTTGCCATGGCCACGGCCGTCGCATTGCGCCGGTACCAGAACTACATCGACGGGCGATTCGTGGACGCCCAGGGCGGCAAGACCGTCAAGGTGGAGAACCCGTCCACCGGGCAGATCGTCTCGGAGGTCCCGGACTCGTCGATCGAGGACACCCGGGAGGCGATCCGCGCCGCCGAGAAGGCGCAGGGCGACTGGGAGAAGCTGGCGCCCATCGAGCGCGCCGGGTATCTGCGCAAGATTGCGGCCGCGCTCCGGAAGGATCCCGAGCACCTCGCGCGGGTGATCTCCGAGGAGCAGGGCAAGGTTCTTGGCCTCTCCCGGGTCGAGGCGGGCTTCACGGCGGACTACATCGACTACATGGCCGAGTGGGCCCGCCGGCTCGAGGGCGAGGTCGTCACGAGCGATCGGCCGAACGAGCACATCCTCATGTTCCGGCACGCCATCGGCGTCATCGGTGGCATCGTGCCCTGGAACTTCCCCTTCTTCGTCATCGCGCGCAAGGTTGCACCGGCCCTCCTGACGGGCAACACGATCGTCATCAAGCCGAGCTCGATCACGCCGAACAACGCGGGCGAGTTCGCCAAGGCCGTGGCAGAGGCTGGGCTCCCCGCCGGTGTCTTCAATCTCGTCTGCGGGTCCGGTGCCGTCGTGGGGCAGGAGCTCGCCTCGAACCCTAGCATCGGCATGGTCAGCGTGACCGGCAGCGTCGACACGGGCGTCCGGGTTATGGAAGCTGCCGCGAAGAACATCATCAAGGTGAACCTGGAGCTGGGCGGCAGCGCTCCGGCCATCGTCATGGCCGACGCCGACATGGACCTCGCCGTCGAGTCGATCAAGGCATCGCGCGTCATCAACACCGGCCAGGTGTGCAACTGCGCCGATCGCGTCTACGTGGACAAGCGCGTCGCCGACGAGTTCACCGAGAAGTTCGTCAAGGCGATGAGCGAGACGAAATACGGCGATCCCCTCGTCGACGAAGGACTCGACATGGGTCCGTTCGTGAGCGGGGATCAGCTCAAGCTCGTCGAGGGTCGCGTGAAGCAGGCCGTTGCCGACGGCGCCACGGTCCTCACCGGCGGCAAGCGGGACGCGGGCAGGCCGGAGGGCTATTTCTACCCGGCCACGGTGCTCGGCAACTGCCGGCAGGGTATGCCGATCGTTCGGGACGAGATCTTCGGGCCCGTCATGCCGATCGTCACCTTCGACGACCTCGACGAGGCGATCACCTACGCGAACGACTCCGTCTATGGCCTCACATCGTCGATCTACACGACGAACCTCGACGTCGCCATGCGCGCCTGCAAGGAGATCAAGTTCGGCGAGACGTACATCAACCGCGAGAACTTCGAGGCGATGCAGGGATTCCACGCGGGCTGGCGAAAGTCGGGCATCGGGGGCGCCGACGGAAAGCACGGCCTCTACGAGAACACCCGGACCCACATGGTCTACGTCTCGTACGACCTGGCGGCCGGCAACAAGAAGTAGCCGCCCGAACCATAGCCCTCGGGTCCCGGTCGACCGGGACCCGAGGGCTTCGAATCGGACTGCGTCGGGCATGGCCCGTCTGGTCTGAATGACCGTCACCGCGAGGCGTGAAACGGTGGTGCGGGCTCAACTCTTCGTGACCTGCATGGTGGATCTCTTCCGGCCGCGAGCTGGCGTCGCGGCCGTCCAGGTGCTGGAGCGCCGCGGCGTCGAGGTCGAGTTTCCCGGGGGCCAATCCTGCTGCGGCCAGTTCGCCTACAACGCCGGTCACCACCGCGAGGCCGCCGCGATGGGCCGGCAACTCGTGCGTGCCTTCGAGCCCAGCGACGCCGCTAGTCCGTCGGCCGACCCGCCGACGGTGATCGCGCTCTCCGGCTCGTGCGCGGCGATGATCAAGCATGAGATGCCCGACCTCCTCGAGCGCGACGCGTTGCAGAGGGGACGGACGCCGGCCACCGCGGCGCGCTGGCGCCGCCGGGCCGAGGCGCTTGCCGACCGCGTGGTCGAGCTCAGCGAGTGGCTCGACCGCCAGGCCGTGCCGGAGCCAGAGGGGGTCGGGACCCGCGCCGAATCGGGCGGCCCGGCTTCGTCGGGTGGCCCGGGATACGCTGGCGCCTCTGGCAGCTCGACCCCCCTGAAGGTCGCCAGCCACACCGGCTGCCACATGCGCCGCCTGCTCGGTGCCACGGAGGCGCCGCTAAGCGTCCTGCGCCGTGCCGGTGTCGAGCCCGTGGAGCTGGACGATGCGGAGCAGTGCTGCGGGTTCGGGGGAAGCTTCGGGCTGCTCGAGCCGGACATCTCCGCGGCCATGGCCGACGCAAAGCTGGCCAACCTGGCAACGGCCCGGGGCGACGGTGTGACCTGCCTGGTGAGCGCGGACCTGGGCTGCCTCATGCAGCTCGGCGGGCGCCTCGACAGGCAGGGGGACGCGTTCCCCATGCTGCATCTTGCCGAGGCCGTGGATCTCGCGGACCGGCATCGGCTCACGCCCGCCGACATCGAGCGCACCGCGCGCAGCCAGGAGGCGGACCCCGATGCCCGGTGAGCTGCCTCCGGCCGGGGCCACCTGGCCGGAACGGCGGCGGCGGGCCCTCGCCGACCCGGCGATGCGGGCCGCCGTGGCGAAGAGCACCCGCAGTCTCGCGGTCAAGAAGGAGGCCGTCTTCGCGACCTACCCCGCAGCTGAGGCGATGCGGAAGCGTGCCGTCATCGCTCGACGTGGCTCGCTGGCGCGCGTCGACGCGCTGCTCGACGAGCTGACGCGCCGGGTCGAGGCGCGCGGCGGGCACGTGGTGCGGGCCGCCGGCCCGGCCGACGTCGGCCGCTATGTCCTCGACGTCGCCCGGCGACGGGGCGTGCAGCGAGTCGTGAAGTCGAAATCGATGGCCACCGAAGAGATCGCCCTCAACGAGCAGCTCGAAAACGCCGGGCTGCACGTCCGCGAGACCGACCTTGGTGAGTACATCATCCAGCTGGCCGGCGAGCGTCCCGCTCACATCCTCGTGCCGGCCTCGCACAAGACCAGGCAGCAGGTCCGGGCCCTCTTCGACGAGGAGGCCGCCGCGTGCGCGGTCGACCCGCCGGTGGGCGACGCCACGCCCGAGCTGACCGCCTTCGCGCGGCGCCAGCTGCGGGCGGATTTCCTCGCCGCCGACATGGGCATCAGCGGCGGCAACTTCCTCGTCGCCGAGACGGGGACGCTCGTGCTCATCACGAATGAGGGCAATGGTCGGATGACCACATCGCTGCCCCGGGTCCACATTGCGGTGGTGGGCATCGACAAGATCGTCGCGACCTGGGCAGATCTCGCTGACCTGCTCCAGCAGCCCGCGCTCAGCGGCACCGGCCAGCGCTTGTCCACGTACACGACCTTCATCACCGGTCCCCGACGCGAGGGCGAGCTCGACGGTCCGGAGGAGTTCCACCTGGTCCTGCTCGACAACGGGCGCCACGAGCTGCTCGGGACCGAGTTCGTGGACATCCTCGCCTGCATTCGCTGCGGCGCCTGCCTCAACGTCTGCCCGGTCTTCCGCACCATCGGCGGCCAGGCCTACGGGAGCATGTACAGCGGGCCCATCGGCGTGGTGCTGACCCCGCTCCTGGGCGGGCTGGAGCGGGCGCCCGAGCTGCCCAAGTCGGCCTGCGCCCTGTGCTACGCCTGCGCCGACGCCTGCCCGATGGAGATCGACCTGCCCCGCCACATCCTGGCCCTGCGACGGACCGAGGTCGAGCGCGGGATGGAGCCGTGGTCGGACCGGCTGACCTTCGAGCTCTGGGGGCGGTTCTGGGCCAACCCGGCAGGCTTCCGCTTTACCGGCCGCATCGCCCGCCTGGGCCAGCGGGTCTACGTCCGGGACGGCCGGCTGAAGGGCGCGCCCGGCCTCGTGGGAGGCTGGACGGCCACCCGGAACGCGCCTCCGCTCGCCAGGGAGTCGTTCCACGAGTGGTGGGCGCGGCGGCGTGCCTCGAGGACCGGGTCGTGACCCGCAAACCCAGCGCAGGATCACTCGCAGAGGCGAGCGGGCGCGACGCACTTGTGGCGGAGTTCGTCGAGAGCTGGCGGGGTCTGGAAGGCGATGCCTGGATCGTCCGCGGCGGGCGAGACGAGGTCCGTCGCACGATCGTCGAGGCCGCCAGGATCATGGTCGAGGACGGCGGGCCGGCGACCTCTTGTCGGGTGCTCGCCTGGTCGACGGCCGACCTCGCGTCTCTGGACTTGCCGGGGCTGCTGGCGCAACAGGGCTGGGAGCACGTTCCCTGGCCGACGGGCGCTCGCGCAGGGGAGGCCGCCGCAGGCACCAACGGCGCGGCTGCCGCCGGTGACGTTCCCGGCGCTGAAGAGGTTACCCGGACACAGGCGGAGCTGGTGACCCTGGCCGCGGCAAGCGACCTCGGGATCACCACGTGCGCCTGGGCCGTTGCAGAGACGGGGACGATCGCGCTCTACGCGACGCCCGCCACCGGTCGGCTGCCGAGCCTGCTGCCGACGGCCCACCTGGCGCTCGTGCGCCCGTCGCAGGTTGTGAGGACCGTCCCCGACGGCCTGCGCCTCCTCGCCGAATACATGGCGCGGGAGGGTGACCCGCCATCGGCGGTGAACCTCGTCAGTGGCCCCAGCCGCAGCGCCGACATCGAGGGCGACCTCGCGGTGGGCGTTCACGGACCACGCAGGGCCGGAGTGATCATCGGGGAATGGTGAGCCCGAACCGGCACCCACCTTCGGCCGCTGTCCTGCGCCTCGCCCCCGAGGACGAGGTTGTGGTGGCCGTGACGCCGCTCGCGGCCGGGGACTCGATCCGCCTCGGCGACCTCGAGGTTGCCGTGCTTGACCCGATCCCGGCGGGGCACAAGGTCAGCCTGGTGAGGATACCGATGGGGGCACCGATCCGGAAGTACGGTCAGCCGATTGGCGTCGCGACACGGGAGATCCAGGCAGGGAGCCACGTTCACGGCCACAACTGCGCCGTCGGCGCGTTCGATCGGACGTACGCCGTTGCGACCGCCGGGGGCGCGGCGCCGGAGGCCGCGAGCGGGGGTGCCACACCACGCACGTTTCTTGGCTATGTGCGCCCCGACGGGCGGGTGGGCACGCGCAACTACGTGGCGGTCATCAGCATGGCCAACTGCTCGGCATCGGTCAGCCGTCGAATCGCGGACGGGATCACTGCCGACGAGCTATCTGCCTACCCGTCGGTGGATGGCGTGCTCGCGCTGACGCACAAGGGCGGATGCGCCATGCCGGAGAACGGCCCGGAGCACCTGCAGCTCGAGCGTGTACTGGCGGGGTTCGCACGGCACCCGAACGTCGCCGGATACGTCATCGTGGGCCTCGGGTGTGAGGTCGCCCAGGCGCGTCGACTCATCGAACGCCAGGATCTGTGGCGCCCCGGCGAGGTCGAGGGACCGCCCGTGCTCGTGATCCAGGAGGAAGGCGGGGTCCGCCGCACGGTGGAGGCAGGCCTTTCGGTGCTCCGCCAGCTCCTGCCGGTCCCAGCAGCCGCCCGACGCGTCGAGATCCCAGCATCCAGCCTCGTGCTGGGACTTCAGTGCGGCGGCTCCGACGGGTTCAGCGGCATCACCGCCAACCCGGCGCTCGGGGTCGCCGTCGACCTGCTCGTCGCCCAGGGCGGGACCGCGGTTCTGGGCGAGACGCCCGAGATCTACGGCGCGGAGCACTTGCTGGCGCAACGGGCGGTGGATCGCGAGGTTGGCGAGGCACTGATCGAGCGGATCCGGTGGTGGGAGGCCTATGCGGCGTCCCATGGGGCGACCATCGACAACAACCCCACGCCGGGCAACAAGGCTGGGGGCTTGACCACGATCTTCGAGAAGTCGCTCGGCGCCGTCGCGAAGGCGGGATCGACGCGGCTCACCGCCGTGTACCGCTACGCGGAGCAGGTGTCGCGTCGCGGCCTCGTGCTCATGGACACGCCGGGCAACGATCCGGTCTCTCTCACCGGGATCGTGGCCGGTGGAGCGACGATCTGCGCCTTCACCACTGGCCGTGGCTCCGTCTACGGGTGCAAGCCCTCGCCGTGCATCAAGATCGCGACCACTTCGTCTCTGTATCGCCGGATGGAAGAGGACATGGATCTCGATGCGGGCGTCGTCCTCGACGGCACCCCCGTCCAGGAGGTCGGGCGCGCCATCTTCGACGAGGTGCTCGCGGTGGCGAGCGGCAAGCGCACCAAGAGCGAGGCCCAGGGCCTGGGCGACGAGGAGTTCGCGCCCTGGATGCTGGGGCCGGTCCTATGACCGACACGTGTGTCAGCCGACGTGGCCGTCAAGGCGGCCGAGGAGACCAAGGGCATGCTCGCGATGCGCGGCCGGGCCGCGTACACGGGCGCTGAACCTCCGGCATCCGCGCCCTCCTCGATGACGAGCTCGGTAGCCAGTCACATCTTCAGCGGGGAACTTCACTTCGCCCTCGCGCCCAGACCACTCGTGGATGTTCCGACTTCCTCCGACAACGCCGCAGCAATCCCATGCCGGACCGCGCACTCCGTGCGACGTGGCCACCGCCGAGCCCGAGCTCGAAGCCTTCCAGGTCGAGCTCCGGGCCTGGGAAACCGTCTACAACACCGTCCGCCCCCACCAGGCCCTCGGCTACCCTGAGGGGTTCGACAATCCTGGTCACGCCGCTCGCCGATACTCGTGGATCAGGCCGCCAAGCACGTCCCTTCGTTCGACCGGCGTTCGGGTCGTCCGCCGGACCTGCGGTGTTCGGTCAGAGGCGGGTACGGCCAGGCCCAGTCCCCGATGTGGTCGCTCCTTGAGGTAGTGGGCGAGGTACGCCTGGAGCACTCGCTCGAGATGCCGACGCCCGTAGATCAGGACGTGGTCGAGGCACTCTTGGCGCACGGTCCTCAAAGGAACCGCTCCGCGAATGCGTTCGCCCGAGGTGCGCGGATCGGCGTTCGAATGACCCGGACGCCCTCGGCGCGGAGCAGCGCATCGAACGGTCCGCAGAACGTGGCGTCCCGGTCGCGGAGGAGGAACCGAACACCCGCACGTGGCAGGTGAACTTCAGATGTGCTTCGGGGCGACCGGGCCGCGAGGACGCTGCGTCCGTGCGTAGACGGCCGCGCTGACGAGGAGCAGGACGCCGAGAGCCACGAGCGAGAGGACCCGGTACGCGACGTCGAGCGCCGCGAGATCGACGAAGAAGACCTTCGCCGTCGCGAGCCCGAGGAGCCCGAGGCCGAAGA
>DATCGK010000188.1:0-11790 GCA_036508975.1 Candidatus Limnocylindrales bacterium | reverse complement strand
GGCCGTCCTTGATGCCGCCGAAGACGATCTCGTCGCGGCGGCGGCCGTGGTCATGACATCGTCGTCCTGGGCCGAGACCATGCTCTACGAGGCGGGCCTCCGGACAGCCCGCGTTATCGTCCAGGCTGCCGGCTTCCGGATCGCAGCGGACCGGAGACACGTGACGGCGATCGACGCCGCCGACGCGTTGACGGACGGCGTGCATCACCGACCGTTTGTGCGACTCCACCGAATGCGGCGAATGCGACACGAGTTCATGTACGAGACGCGCCATCCGCCGAGCGCCGCGGACCTGGCGCAGGCCCGCCTGGACGTCGAGGCGTTGATGGCCGTGGCTGCAGCGGCGATCGCTGCCGCAGCTGTGTGACGCTGTCTGCAACCTCGCCCGCTCACGGGTGCCCTTCCCTCGCCGCAGGCATGACCGGCATCCTACTTCGGGTAGGATAATCCCATGAGCACGACCAAGGTGTCCACGACCCTCACCGAGGAGCTCGTCGTCGAGGCGAAGACGCGCGTCGGCGAGCGGGGCTTCTCGCGCTACCTGGACGCAGCCCTTGCGCGCCAGCTCCAGTTCGACCGGCTGGGGGACCTGGAGCACGAACTCGAGCGCGAGTTCGGCCCGATCCCCGCCGGCGCGAGCCGCCACGTGGATGAGATGGAGTGGCCGAGCTGACGGCACGTCGCGGGCGGCTCGTCCTCGACGCCGGCGGGGTCTCGGCGATCGCCGACGGCAACGGGGTGGCGCGTGCGGCGCTGGAGCGGGCTCGCCGCGAGGGCTGGCTCGTCGTCATCCCGGCGCCCGTGCTGACGGAGGTCCACACGGGCCGGCGCGATCACGCGCGCATCGACCTCGTCATCAACGCCGTCGACATGCTCATCGAGACCACGCCTGAACGTGCGAGACGGGCCGGCGAGCTGCGTTCGAGTTCGGGCGTGCTCGATGTCGTCGATGCGATCGTTGTCGCAGAGGCGGTGGCGGCGCCGCCGGCACTGATCATGACCTCGGACCCGGACGACATCCGCGCCCTGATCGAGGCGGCCGGGGCAGCGAATCGAGTGAGGGTCATCGCCGTCTGACCTGGTTCACGTGGGTCCCGAATGAGCCCGTGAACCTGCGACGCGAAGACGGGATCCCGGATATAAACTTGCATTCCTGCATTATGCAGAATGGTATTCCGCATTACACGAGGACTCACCGCGCACGCCCCGGGACCCGACCATGCTCTTCGCAACCCCCGCCCTGACGCCTGACGAACTCGATGTCGTCGCCCGCATCGAAGATCTTCGGCGAACCCTGCGCTTCCAGACGTCCGGTACCCCGGTACGCTGGACCGGATCACTCCGGCGCGCAATGCTCGCGCGTGCGATCCAGGGCAGCAACACGATCGAGGGCTACACCGTCGACCTGGCCGACGCCATGGAGCTGGCCGAAGGCGAGGGCACCGTCGGCCCGGCCGACGAGACGCGGATGGCGATCGCCGGCTACCGGGACGCGATGACGTACGTGCTGCAGCTGGCCAAGGACCCCCACTTCACGTACAGCGACGGCCTGGTCCGCAGCCTCCACTTCATGATGCTGCGCCATGACATGACTAGCAGTCCGGGCCTCTGGCGCCCGGGACCGGTCTTCGTCCACCACGAGCCGACCGGCCAGACCGTGTACGAGGGCCCTGATGCGGAGCTGGTGCCGTCCCTCATGGCCGAGCTGGTGGCAGACCTCCAGGCATCCACGGGCGTACCCGCGCTGGTGCGGGCAGCGATGGCCCACCTCAACCTGGTCATGGTCCACCCGTTCCGCGACGGCAACGGCCGGCTGGCGAGGATCCTCCAATCGCTCGTTCTTGCCCGCGAGGGCATCCTTGCCCCGGAGTTCGCGAGCATCGAGGAGTACCTCGGCGCCAACACACAGGCCTACTACGACGTCCTGGCGGAGACTGGCGGCGACGCCTGGCACCCGGAGCGCGACGCGCGGGCATGGGTGAGGTTCTGCCTGACGGCGCACCTGCGCCAGGCGCGAACCCTGTCCCAGCGTGTCGAGCAATCTGAGCGCCTCTGGTCGCTCCTGGAGGCGGAGTCTGCGCGGCTTGGGCTCCCGGACCGCGTCGTGATTGCGCTATTTGATGCGGCCCAAGGGTTCCGCGTCCGCAACAGCCAGTACCAGGTCCACGCCGACGTGTCCGACTACGCCGGCGGGCGTGACCTGAAGCGCCTCGTCGAAACCGACCTCCTCGAGCCGCGTGGCGAGAAGCGGGGTCGCTTCTACGTTGGACACCCGCGCCTGCTGTCCATGGTCGAACCCATCCAGCGGAGGACCGGCGGGTTCAACGACGACGATCCGTTCGGCGGCGAGCAGCAGGCGCTGCCCCTCTGAGGGTCTGCCGGTGCACGTGGATACGTGCACCAGGGCGTCACGCATCGTGAGGTTGCCCGATTGCACTGGACCTGCTCGACCCGGCACGGACGTCGGAAAGTCAGTCAACGAGATCGTGATGACCTCTGACGATCTCGCTCGGCGACGGACCATCGGTGACGGACTGGTGGCGAGCATCGAGGCGAGATCGATGATCAGCGTCGCCCCGTGACAGCCTGACTCCCACGACCTCCTCGCGGCAGCGGCAGCAGCGGGGCGCGTGGCTCCGCGCGCTCAATGGTGTTGACCCACCTCCCGAGCCCGCCGCATGACGTACTCCTCGGCGAGGCCGCGCAGGACCTGGCTCACGCTCTTGCCTTCGTCGGCGGCGCAGCGTTCAAGCTCCGCCTTCAGCCGCTCGGGGACCCGCATCGCGATCCGAGGTGAGTGGTCTCCGGACCCGCTGCCATCCAGCGACGGTCGGCCGGGTCGACGCTTCCAGGTGGAGAGGTCGTAGCCGGCCTCCGCCTCGTCGGCCAGGCGCTCGAGATCAGCGTCCGTCATGACCTCGCCGTTTTTCGTCCTCACAGCCATCGCATGACCTCTTCGTAGGCCTCCTGATAGCCCGGCCGCATCCGCATCGCGTGGAAGATCGTCAGCTGGCCGGCGTCGTCCTCGAACGCGCCGACCTCGAGCGGGACGCCGTACTGGTCGGGTCCGAGGTAGATCACCTGTCCAGCCCTCCACGGGTGCTCGATGGCCAGCGGGCACATTCGGACGACATGGAGCATCCGCTCGTCGCTGATCCCATGCTTCCGGGCCGAAGGCAGGATGGCGGGCCGATCCACGATGCCGCGACTCCCTCTATTTTGTCCCACACAACCGCGGTGTCAAGTCCGAACCCAAGAGCGGTTGACCGGCTCGACGGGTGCCCAGGCGCGCGCAGGCCAGGTGCTCGCATGCAGATCGTGCCGACGACCACTCATCTCCCACTTCATCCATCACGGTGGCCGACGGGTCGTCCGCGCGCATGCCCGGCTCCGCTACTCTCCGCAGGTGGCCGCCCTTGCCCCCTCCCGACGCCTCACGACTCCCTCCTCTGTCAACGCCGCCATCAAGCAGATCGCCGACGTCATGCGCCGGGCGAACTACGCGGGCGCCCTCCAGTACGTCCCGGAGCTCTCCTGGATCCTGTTCCTGCGCATCCTCGACGAGCGCGAGCAGTTGGAGGCCGAGGAGGCGGAGGCCGTCGGGGCTTCCTTCAACCCATCGATCGAGGCGCCGTTCCGCTGGCGTGACTGGGCGGCGCCGGAGGGCGCGAAGCGGGCCGAGCTGACCGACGGCGCGATGGGCGCGTTCCTGGGCTTCGTGAACCTCGAGCTCCTCCCCTACCTGCGCGGGCTGCGGGATCGGTCGGCTTCGTCCCCACGGCAGAAGGTCATCAGCCAGGTCGTGTCCGCGGTCGACAGGATCAACGTGGACACGGAGCGGAACCTGCTGGACATCCTGGACCGCGTCCACGAAATCCACCTCGAGGCCGTCGACCAGACGCACGTCTTCACCCTCTCGCAGGCCTACGAGGGGCTGCTTCTCAAGATGGGCGAGAAGAACAACGACGGCGGCCAGTTCTTCACCCCGCGCGAGGTCATCCGGGCGATGGTCCGCGCCGTCGATCCCAAGGTCGGCGAGACGATCTACGACCCGGGCTGCGGCACCGGCGGCTTCCTCGCGCAGGCGTTCGACCACATGCGCACCCGCCTGGGCCCGGACGCGACGGCGGACGAGCTACGGGCCCTCCGCGAGGACACGTTCTGGGGCCGCGAGAAGGCGGACCTCGTCTACCCGATCGCGCTCGCCAACCTCGTCCTCCACGGCATCGACCAGCCGCACATCTGGCACGGCAACACGCTCACGGACCAGCAGGTCTACGGCGGCCTGTTCGCCGGGGCGCCGGACCAGTTCGACGTGATCCTGATGAACCCGCCGTTCGGCGGCAAGGAGGGGCGCGAGGCGCAGACGCGGTTCGCCTACAAGACCTCGGCCACCCAGGTGCTGTTCCTCCAGCACGTCATCGGGGCGCTGAAGACCGGCGGTCGATGCGGCATGGTCATCGACGAAGGGGTCCTGTTCCGGACAACCGAGGCGGCGTTCGTCCAGACCAAGCGCAAGCTTCTCGACGACTGCGACCTCTCCTGCATCGTGTCGCTGCCGCCCGGCGTGTTCTCGTCAGCCGGCGCGGGCGTGAAGACGAACCTGCTGTTCTTCACCAAGGGCGGCCCCACGGAACGCGTCTGGTACTACGACCTCTCCGACCTGAAGGTCACGAAGAAGCAGCCCCTCACGATCGACCGCTTCGCGGAGTTCTTCGAGCTGCGGCCGGCCCGGGCCGACTCCGCGCACTCCTGGACGGTGACCCGCGAAGAGCTGGAGGCCCGGAAGCTGGACCTCAAGGCGGTGAACCCGAACCGCAAGTCCAACGAGGACACGCGCACGCCGGAGGAGCTGCTGGACATCATCGAATCGAAAGGCCGCGAGATCGACGCTGCGATCGCGGAGCTGCGCGCGAGTCTGGCCAAGGGGGATTGATCACCGCTCGAGGCCGCTGCGCCAACGGTCACGTTCGGTGACTCGGTGCGGACCGTGTCGCGGGCCTGCATGGGGCGCCTACAGCGGCGCACGCTGCCGCACGCCGTTGTCCTGGATCGCGTGGCGGGTCTACCATCGGCTGCATGAAGGGCATGCCAGGTCCCGCCCGAGCGACCCGCATCCTGATCGTCGCGGCCCTGCTCGCCGTCCTCGGCGGGAGCGCGGCCCCTGCTGGTGCCTCGGCGTTCCTGCCGCCATCGGACGGCGGGAGCGCGGCCCCATCGGTTGCCGCGGGTGCCTCGGGGACCGCGGGTGCCACGGGGACCGCGGGTGCCTCGGGGGCCACGGCGGTCCTGTCGGCATGGCGCGGCGGCGTCGACCTCTATCGCGTCGGCGTGTTCACCACCCAGAAGACCTGGCGGTGGTGCACCGCGGCTGACGTCCAGATCATGCGCAACATCGCGGACCACCGGCAGGACCACTCGTGGGCCGGCCAGCAGCGCTACTACAGCTACATGCGGGCCCACAACCGGTACCCGATCCCGGCGGCCGACGGCGTGGACCCTGCCGGCTGGACGGCCGGGCTCCGCCACTACGTCGACGACCGGTACCGGCGCGTCGCAAGCGGCAGCTTCGCGGCTGCGCTTCAGTCTGCCGTGACCAGCCTGCGCAGGACCAACCTGCCGGTCGGCCTCCTGGTCGCTCACGGCGACCACGCCTGGGTGCTCACCGGGTTCACGGCCACCGCCGATCCCGCGAGGACGAGCGACTTCACGGTCACCAGCGTGCGCGTCGTCGGGCCGCTGTGGGGCCTCCAGAGCAGGACCTACGGGTACGACATGCGCCCGGACAGGAAGCTGACACCGGCGCAGCTCAAGGGCTTCTTCACCCCGTGGCACTACGCGCGCATCCGGATGGCCTGGGAGGGCAAGTGGGTGTCGGTGCAGCCGATCGGCTCCTGATAGGCCCGGCACGACGCTTCCCACCATCGGCAGCCCATCGGCCGTCCACCGGGCCGGGTCCTACTCGTCGCCCAGCAGCTCGTCCAGGTCCCGGTCGAACTCGTGCTCCCATGACTGCAGGCGGACGCGGCGCGCTCCGCGCCAGGTCCGCGCGCGCGCCTTCACCCCGTCGACGGCCATCGGACCGGCGGGTGCCGCGAGCTCGAGCGCGGCACGGAGTGGCAGCAGCATGGCCTCGGCGCTCCCGCCGTCCGCGGGCGACATGCGGTAGACGAGGTCCAGGACGGCGGGCAGGTCCGTGATGTCGCCCTGGCGCGCCAGGCCCCCGGCGGCCTGTCCGGCCTCGAAGACGTCATCGGAGGCGAGCACCGTCCGCAGGGCCGTGGCAACGACCGGGTCCGGGTCCCATCCGGCCAGCTGGCCGAGGGCCGTGTGGCGGGCGCCCGGCGAGGGCGACGCCAGGTCGGCGATCAGCTGGCGCTTCCGCTCGGGTGTCTGGAGGCTCGACGGCATGCGCAGGGGGTCGGCGTGGAACTCCGCCTCGACCTCCGGCGTGATCTCGTAGCCGAGCGGGCTCATCTCGTGGGCGCTGGCCGCCGCGAGCTGCCCGGAGACGGCGCGGTTCACCTTCGCCCTGGCTCGCTGGACCGCCGACTTGTCGCCGCCGGATGCGACCGAGCCGCCGCCCTGGATCGCGCCCAGGGCTTCGTCGGCAGCCTCGACAGGGGGCTCGACGCCATCGGTCGTCATCGGGGCATCCGCGAACGGCGCCGGGAGACCCAGCGCCTCGCGCTGCGGGTCATAGACCGCGAGGCCCGTTGACCACGCCACCTCGGCCACGTCGCGGGCCACGGTCTCGGCCTCGCTCCACGGGACGCCCACGAAGATGTGCCGGCGGTGGACGTAGAGCTCGAATGGCGGCGGGACGGTGCCGCGGCCACGGAGCCCGGGGTGGCGCTGCTCCATCGCGGCGACAAACGCGTCGAGCCGCTTGTCGTGCCCCAGCCCGAAGGACCGTGAGCCGCCGAGCCGGTCGACCTCGGCCGCCGCTTCCTCGAGCGTGAGCGCGCGGTCCACGGGCCACACGATCAGGTCGAAGGTCACCGAAGCACCGGATCGAACATGCGTCCCTCGCGGATGCCACTCGGGACAAGGCGGAGATCCCTGCCCGGTGTCATGGTCAGTATCGTCCGGATCCGCGCATGCGCCAGAAACGGACCGATCCCGAACCCGGGCCGTCCGACGGAGGGTGCCGCGAAGCAGTCGGGGCGCGACCTGAAGTTGGGCCGGTCAGCCGAGCGTGGCGCGGAGCGCCGCGAGGTCGTCGCCGCCAAGGACCATGCGGCCGTCGACCGTGGCGTACAGCAGGTCCACGTTCACGCCCGCGTCGGCGATCCGGCGGAGCAGCGCGGCGGCGGACCCGGGCTCGTTGACCAGCGGCACCACGGCCACCTGCCGCTCCTCCAGGATCTCGAAGCCGGCGTCCATGAGCGCCCGCCGAGCGTGCGTCGGATCCCCGACGAGGACGTGGAAGGAGCCTTGCCCATCGGTCACGTAGCCGCAGGCACCATCGAGATTCACCCCGGCGTGCCCGAGCGCATCACATGCCTGGGCAAGTGAGCCCGGCCTGTTGACGAGGCCAATGGCCAGGTCGGTGGTCAGGGTGATGGTCATCTGCAGGCCTCCAGCTCGCGTCGTGTGGCGCCATTGTCCCGCGGCTGTCACATCTTCGCCGCAGCCGGGCCGGAGGCCGCCGCGACACCGCCGCAGCCGGGCCGGAGGCCGCCGCACAACGCTACTCGACCGCCGGAGGACGCGGGGAGACCACCACCTGGAACGCCTGGACCGCCGGCGCGCTGCCCAGCGATGCGAACGAGCCGTCCACGTCGTCCACGACGTCCACGACCAGGGCCCAGGCTCCCGGCGACGCGGGTGCGAGAAGCTTCGCGGGGACGGCCACGAGACTGCCGGGTGCCAGCGGCACCGCCTGGAGCTGCACCGGCGCCGGGAGCACCGTGTCGACCGGGCCATCGAGCGGGATCCAGTGGGCGACGACTCGCGTGGCACGAGCCGGCAACATCGCGGCCTGGGGGCCCGCACGATCGACGGCGTCAGCCCACGACTCCGTGCCCGTGTTGGCCACGGACAGCGAGATCGACACCGCCTTGCCGGTCTGGATCGTCTCGTTGCGCACGAGCAGGCGGAGCGTGGCCCGGCGGGGGCCCGGCACGAACACCGCCACAGCCCCGGTCCGCGCCACGACCCTGCCGAACCGGCGGTCCGCCAGCGCCAGCGTCGCCGTGTAGGCGCCCGCCTTCGAGGGGAGCGCGGATGCCGCCAGGATCGACTTCCCCCGACCAACCGCAACGGGCTTCTTCGGGGCGTCATCCGTCGCCGCCCCGAGCATCGCCGCGGGCAGCAAGGCCGCTGCCCCACGCAGCGGGTCATCGGCCGGCTTGAAGGTCGCCTTGACGTCCGCGCCCGGGAAGGTCCACTTTCGGGGAGCCTTGAGGCCGAAGGTGGCGGTGAGCGTGGTCGAGGTGAGCGAGACGGTGGGGCTTGCCAGCGCCACCCCCGCGTACGGAGCCGCCTTCGCGGTCGGCGTGACAGCCACCGACAGGGCACCTCCGCGGGTCGTCCACGCGAAGCGGCGGAGCGCGGCGACGCTGATCCACTCGCCCTTCCAGTCCGGGCGACCCAGTGGGTCCATGAGCCACACCCGGCCGTGCCTGCGGTCGTAGCGCTCGATGTAGATCGCGTGGTTGTCCTTCTCGGGCGCCTCGTCCTTCGTCAGCGTCCAGAAGTCGAGGTCCCACCGGCCGTACCAGCGTGGCAGCTTCGAGTCGTCGCCGAGAAGGACGGCGCCGGCGCCGCTCGCGAGACGCTTCAGCAGGACCGGCCAGGTGATCCGCTCGCCGCCGTCGGGCGAGAACCGCAGGCCGATGCCCAGGGGCGCGTAGGCATCGCGAAGGTCATCCAGCGAGGAGCCGCCGGGATGGGTCTGCGCCAGGTCGCGCAGTTGCTGGTGCGTGCGCGTGATCTCGCCGTTCGTCCACTTGTCGAGCAGCATCGCCCCCGAGGCCCAGAGGCAATCCGTCCACGGGTTCTCGTCCGTCTCGGTGACGAACACCGGTCGGTAGTTGGGCAGCGGGCGCGGGGGCTCGAGGGCGGCGGCCGGGGCCGCGGTAACGGACAGCAACGTCACCACGGCGAAGCATGCAGCGGCGATGGCTCGGGCAGGTCCGGTGGTTCGGGCAGGGCGGAATGGTCGGGCAGGGCGAGAGGTCAGGGGCATAACCGGGCTGTGTGGCTGCGGCGGCTCGTAGTCACCGACAACAGGCCGGGACACCTTGTACCGCGAGGGCTGCCCCCAGCGTCGCCTGCAAAGCCGGTCCGGACCATGGACCGGCGGTCCGGGACGCCCCGGACGATGGTCCCGGGCGATCGGGACGAGCCCGGGTAATCCCGGGCGGGCGGGTCAGCGCAGGACGCCGGCCTCCGCCTGGCGCCGCAGCTCCGCGAGGAAGGCGCCGTGGGTCGCCAGTGGGTCCGCGACGGCCGCTGACCCGTATGGGGCCGGCGTCTCATGGACCCCGGGTGAGTGCCCGAGGGCGGAGCGCCCGCCGGCAGCGCGGTCCAGGCGCGTGTCCACGGTCAGGAGCTGCGCGTCCTCGGCGATGGCGAGGGCAAGATAGGCGGCGTCGTAGGCGGACAGGCCGTGAGTCACCATCAGGTCCAGCCCCAGGATCGTCAGGCTCCGGTCACCCACCACCGTCTCGATCCCGAACTCGTCGAGATTGCGGAGCGCCGCCAGGACATCCTCGAAGGACGACATATGGCGCCGGACCAGGACGTTCGTGACCTCCAGCCAGAAGATCTCCGGAGCGATGACCGCCCCGCCCGCGGCGAGGTGCCTCGCCAGCAGCTCCGCGACCTCCGCACGTCGCGGCTCGTTGCGCAGGAACGCCAGGGCCGCGGAGGCATCCAGGACAAGCCGCTCAGGCATCGTCCCGATCCCGGTCCTCGCGCAGCAGCACGTCGGATGACGGGCCGTCAAACGCGCCGCTCTCACGGAGTTCCTGGCCGCGTTGCACCATCCGGTCCAGGGCGGCCAGCGAGCGCCGGATCCGGGCGTCCCTGTCCTCGTCCAGGCGGTGACCGTCCTCCACCGAAACCAGCATCGCGACCGGCTTGTGGTCGCGCTCCACCAGGAATCGCTCGCCGGCTGATGCCGCGTCCAGGATTGCCCCGAGGCTCTTGCGCAGGTCCAGCGGGCTGATCGTTCTCATAGCCAACGATCATATCGTCCTATGACGGTCGACGCAGCTCCACGCGCCAGATCAGGGTCCACGGGCCGATGCCGCGCATCCGGCTGCGCACGGGCCGGTCGAAGGCGGCCGAAGCGGCGCCGATGCCGGCGAACCCGGTCTCCACGTGCCCCCAGGTCTCCGGGAGGTCGAAGACGAGGGCCGTCGCCCCGGGACGCAGGACGCGGCGGATCTCGCGGAAGCCGGCCGCCGCGTCTGACCAGTGGTGCGCGGAGAGCGAGCTGACGACGAGGTCGAACGAGGCGTCGCCGAAGGGGAGGACGGCCACGTCGCCCTCCACGGCGGTGGCCCGGGCCTCGAGCCCCTCGTCCGCCAGGCGGCGCTCCACGGCGTCCAGCATCGCGCGGTCAATGTCCAGGCCGGTCCAGCGCCCATCGGGAACCAGGGCGAGCAGCCGCTCTGCCAGGTGCCCGGGGCCGGGTCCAACCTCCAGGATCGAGGGCGAGGCCACCCCGTCCAGGGTCGCGGCACAGTCGGCGGCGATGTCGTCGTAGTAGCCGCCGAGGAACAGGCCGGCGACGACGTCGTACACGGCCGCGCCGGGCGACGACGAGGTGCGGAACGACCGCCGGATCCCGGCGATGCGCGGGCGGGCGGACGCGGCGACTGCCCACGCACCCAGCGCGAGCCCGCTGGCCAGGATCAGGCGTCGAGTCCGTCGCATCTCACCGCCATGATGCGCCTCCAGGGCGGGATGCTGCCTGGCTCGCCCCGGATCGCATCTCGCACTTGTATCGTTGTGATATCATCCTGATCGCGCGCCGGATGTTGCGCGACCAGGAGAGAAGAGTCACGCGATGAACAAGGAACGCCTCGCCCGGTCGCTGCCGGGCATCCCCGCCCTCCTCGTGCTGCTCGCGGTAACGCTCGTGTACGTGGTGGTGGTCATCCTCTACCTCGCGGAGGTCCTGGTCCCGGCCGGCGGGTACGCCGACCTCTGGACGGTCGCCCAGGTCGGCCTGCTCCTGCTGGTTGGCGTCGCCATCGGGATCGGGTATGCCGGCCTGACCCCCGTCAACCCCAACGAGGCGCGCGCCCTGGTGCTGTTCGGGCACTACAACGGCTCGCTGCGAAGCCAGGGGTTCCACTGGGTGAACCCGTTCACGGAGCGGCGCAAGATCTCGGTCCGCGTGCGCAACTTCGAGACCTCCAAGCTCAAGGTCAATGACAAGGACGGCAACCCGATCGAGATCGCGGCGGTCGTCGTCTGGAAGGTGACCGACACGGCAGAGGCGCTGTTCGAGGTGGACGACTACGAGAACTTCGTCCACGTCCAGGCCGAATCCGCCCTCCGGAACCTCGCGACGTCGCACCCCTACGACACCCATCGCGAGGACGAGATCGCGCTGCGCTCCAACCAGGTCGAGATCTCCGACCAGCTGCGCGCCCACATCCAGGACCGCCTGGAGAAGGCCGGCCTCAACGTGATCGAGGCCCGGATCAGCCACCTCGCGTACGCCCCGGAGATCGCCAACGCGATGCTCCGCCGCCAGCAGGCGAAAGCCGTCATCGCGGCTCGCACGCTGATCGTCGAGGGCGCGGTGGGCATGGTCGAGATGGCCCT
>DATCGK010000187.1:0-5469 GCA_036508975.1 Candidatus Limnocylindrales bacterium | reverse complement strand
CCGCCGAGCGCGTCCAGGCGATCCGTGACGCGGCGGTCGCCGTCAAGCCCGACATCATCGTTCTCTGCCACGGCGGGCCGATCGCGGAGCCCGAGGATGCCGAGTACGTCCTGTCCCACACCACCGGCGTCGCCGGCTTCTTCGGTGCGTCGAGCATGGAGCGGCTGCCGACCGAGATCGCGATCACCGAGAACATGAAGCGCTTCAAGCGCATCGGCCGCGGGGCGGCCTGACACCTCGTCCAGCCAACGCTCGAGCCTCGAAGGAGGATGCACCGGTGCCCCTGAAGGAAGAAGTCCTCGGCCAGTTCCTGGGGGACGACTCGTTCCCCGTGGAGTGGGTGTCCGAAACCGACAAGCTCCTGTTCTGGGTCTACGACGACCTGCACTGCCCGAAGCCGCTCAGCCCGATGTACGAGGACATCGGTGGCTGGTGGCTGTCCTGCGACCACATGTTCCGCCGCTTCGGCACGCCATTCGCGACGGACTGGATCTACAAGAACATCAACGGCTACCTGTACACCGCGGCGATCCCGGCCGAGGCCGGCGTTGACGTGGCGACGCAGGAGTACAACTTCACGACCCACCCGATCGTGCCCGAGGACAACGAGTACGCCGGCAAGATCGGCGCCTACCTCGGCACGGTCCTGCCCGTCTATGGTCTCAAGTTCACGGACTGGTGGCGGACCCGCTTCGTCCCTGAGATGCAGCGGAACTTCGACTACATCGAGGGCATGCTGGACCAGAAGGACCAGCTCTCCCTGGCCGAGGTGGCCGTCCTCCTCGAGGACGCCATCGACATGCACGATCGCCACTGGAAGATCCACTGGATGCTGAACTTCGCGCAGCTCAGCGCGACGCTCAACCTCCGGGCGGTCATGGAGAAGACCCACGGCAAGGTCGACGAGGTCCTTCTCGGGCGGCTCCAGAGCTCGGCCGACGACCGCAACTGGGACAAGATCAAGGCCATCTGGGAGATGAAGGAGGAGGTCAAGGCCGACCCGGCCCTGTCCGCCATCTTCGCGGCCCCCGCCGCCACCGAGATCCTGCCGGCCCTCGAGGCCAGCGCGCGCGGCCGTCAGTTCATCGACGAGCGCGTCGTGCCGTACCAGAAGGAGTTCGGCTGGCACGCGGTCTGGAGCCACGAGTTCATCTACACGAGCTTCCGGGAGGACATGATCCCGGTCGTCCAGCTGATCCGTGACCAGTACGCGTCGGACTACGACTACCCGACCAAGATCGCGGCCCTGGCGGCCGACATCGCCGCGGCGGCCAGGGAGATCCTCGAGGGGCTCGAGGGCGAGGCGCTCGAGGAGATGCGCGCCGCCAACGAGATCAACCTCAAGATGGCACCGCTCACCCCGGACCACCACTTCTACATCGACCAGGGCGCCAACGCCCACGTCCGCCTCGTGCTCATCGCCATTGGTGAGAAGCTCGTGGAGCTGGGCGTGCTCGACGCCCCGGACGACGTGATCCTGTTCCGCTATAACGAGTTGCGGGCATTCATCGGCAACCCGACCGGCATGGACGGGCGGGCGATCGCGGCGGCCGCCAGGGCGAAGCGTGCGGCCGCCGAGAAGCTCCAGCCGAAGGACTGGGTCGGCACGGTCACCGCGACGCAGCTCGCGTTCCCGTACCTCAACCTGTGGGGCTTCCCGGACAAGTTCACCCGCTCCAACGTCAAGGTGCACGGCCAGGTCAGCGGCATCGCCGGCTCGCCGGGCGTGGTCGAGGGCGTGGCGCGCGTCGTCATGTCCGAGGCCGAGTTCGACAGCCTGATGGAGGGCGAGATCCTCGTCTGCCAGATGACCAACCCGGCCTGGCAGGTCCTGTACGGCAAGATCTCCGCGGTCGTCACCGACGCCGGCGGGACCGTGTCGCACCCGGCCGTGCTCGCCCGTGAGTACGGCATCCCCGCGGTCGTGGGCACCTCGGTGGGCACCTCGACCATCAAGACCGGTGACCGCCTCCGCGTGGACGGCAACACCGGCATCGTCGTGATCCTGTAGGCCGCCGTGGCCCCCAGGGACTGAATCGAAGGACCGGATGTCGGCCGTCACCGCGATCTCTCGCGCCGTCCTCAGCGACACCGTCAAGGACCGCCTCCTGGAGGCGATCCTTGACGGCCGGTACCCACCCGGGTCCCGGATCGTCGAGACGCGGGCGGCGCGGGAGTTCGGGACCAGCCAGGCACCGGTCCGCGAAGCGCTCCGCGACCTCGAGGCGCTCGGGGTCGTGGAGATCGCCGCCTTCCGCGGCGCGCGCGTACGGCGGCCGTCGCTGGACGAGCTGCTGGAGGCGTACGTCGTTCGCAGCGAGCTCGAGGCCCTCGTTGTCCGCCTGGCGGTTCCCCGCCTGACGGACGAGGACCTGGAGACGCTCGCCGGGTACGTCGACGCCATGGACCATGCCGCGGAGGCGGGCGACACAGTCGCCGAGGCCGCCGCGGACGCCAGGTTCCACGGGCGCCTCGTGGAGGTCGCCGGCAACGGCACGCTTGCGCGGGTCTGGGGACTCCTGGAGCCCTACTCGCGCACCTATATCAGCCTCGCCGTCCCGGGCGCGGATCGCCGGCGGATCGCCGGCCTCCATGTCCCGGTCCTCGAGGCCCTCCGGTCGCGTGACGCGGCGACGGCCGATGCCGCCATCCGCCATCACTTCGACGACGCGGAGGACATGCTCGCCGGGCTGTGGATCGAACCCGAGCCAAGCGACGGCGCCAATCCCGACACTCGCGCGTTCCGCGCGCGATCCGGCCACGGGCCGGTGCGAGCCCAGCCCGACGAAAGGACACCATGAACACCAGGCTGCAACTGACGGAGGAGTTCTCGGCGGGGGCGGCACGCCTCCGCGTGGACGTGTACGGCGGCGAGCCGCGCGAGCACGTGCTCGACGACCTGACCTTCCTCAACTACCGCCTCGCCGACGTCCGCATCTCCCCGGAAGTCACGTTGGCCGACGCCGACATCATCTGGAACCAGGACGGCGACAAGGCTGTCTCGTATGACGGCCGCGCCGTCACCTTCACCGGCCCCTGGCCGGCGGGTCCCATCCAGAAGGTGATCGTCGCGGTCCTCGCGCTGCGCATGGAGGCCGTTGGGCTGCACCCGTCGCACAGCGCGGCCGTGAACTACCGCGGCAAGACGCTCCTGTTCCTGGGTGGCGAGTCCAACCACGGCAAGAGCATGGGCCTCATCGAGGCGGGCGTCCGGGGCGCCTACCAGGTCGCGTCCGAGACCACGGTCATCGACGAGGAAGGCCGCGCGGCCATGGGCTCCGTGGACACGTTCCTCGTCAAGCGCACCGAGGGCACGGAGCGGTCCGACAAGGCCGCGCCGAACAAGGGCGTCGAGAAGTTCTGGGGCGAGATGCCCACCTGGGCCATGTACCAGGGCGCCCCGGAGATCGACATCGTCATCGTGCCCGCGATCGACGGCAACTTCGACCCGGCGACCAACGAGCTGATCCCGTTCGAGCGCCAGTTCCAGTTCCTGCACTCGCTGCAGAACTACTTCCTCACCAACGAGCTGCTGGCGCCCGGCCACGTCATGCCGATGGTGGACAACGACGTCCGCCGCGCGAAGCGGGCGGAGTTCGTGGACCGCTTCTGCGAGCGGCCGTTCTTCTTCATCCGCGCCGCGACTCCCCAGGTCCTCCTGGACGAGGTCGACAAGCTCCTGTAGCCGAGGCTGGGCCGGTCGTCATGCACACCTTCGCCTACGCCCGGCCCACGTCCCTGGCCGAGGCGGTTGCGCTCCTCGAGGCCCACGGTCCGGACGCCCGCGTCCTGGCCGGGGGCACGGACCTCATCGTCCGGCTCCGCGACGGGTCGGCCACGCCGGCCGTCGTGATCGACGTCAAGCGGATCGCCGAGCTCCGGCCCGGCATCCGCGAGACGGACGGCTGGGTCGCCATCGGGGCCACGACCGTGATGACTGACGTGGCCGCGGACCCGCTCGTCCGGCGGCATTTCCCAGCGCTGGCCGAGGCGGCCGCGGTGGTCGGCTCGGTCCAGATCCGGAACCGGGCGACGATCGCCGGCAACATCTGCAACGCGTCGCCGGCGGCGGACACCGCCCCGCCGCTCCTGGTCCACGGCGCGGTCGTCGTGGCCGAAGGCCCGGGCGGCACCCGCCGTCTCAGCGTGGATGAGCTGTTCGTGCGCTCCGGCGTGACGACGCTTGCCCGCGGGGAGCTGGTGACGGCGATCGAGCTGCCCATCCCGGCGCAGCGGATCGCCAGCGCACACGTGCGGCGGACCCGCCGCCGCGGCCACGACCTGGCCTCGGTGACCCTGACCTGCGGCGTGGATGCGGCCGGAGTCACGAGGATCGCCTACGGGAGCGTCGGCCCCCGGGCCGTGCTGGTCACCGACGAGACCGGCGTCCTGGCGGACCCGGCCGCGACGGACGAGGCGAAGGCCGCGATCCTGGAGGCGGTGTTCGCCGGCGCAAGCCCGTCCCCGCGCTCGATGCGGGCGGGCCCGGAATACCGCCTGGCGATGCTCCGGGTCCTCGGACGGCGGGCGCTGGCCGCCGCGATCGAGCGCCTGGCGGCGGGGGAGTGAGCGACATGGTCGAGACGTATCCCATCGAGGTCACCGTCAATGGGCGCCGCCGGGCGCTCGAGGTGGCCGGCCACCACTCCCTGCTGGACGTCATCCGTGACGACCTGGGTCTCACCGGGGCCAAGGAGTGCTGCCTCGTGGGCGAGTGCGGTGCCTGCACGGTCCTGGTGGACGGGCGAACCGTCGACTCCTGCCTCGTCCTGGCGGTCGAGGTCGACGGGGCGGAGGTGACGACCGTCGAGGGCCTCGCGGCCGACGGCGAGCTGGCGCCGATCCAGCGGGCGTTCCTGGACAAGGGCGCCGTCCAGTGCGGGTTCTGCATCCCGGGCCAGCTGATCTCGGCGCATGCATTCCTCGCGGAGCACGAGCATCCGAGCCTGGCGGAGGTCCAGGAGGGCATGGCCGGCAACCTCTGCCGGTGCGCCTGCTACCAGCAGATCACGGACGCGATCCTCGCGGTCCCGGAGGGCGAGCGATGAGCGGCACCCGGGTCGGCGAGCGGATCGGCGGATCGCCGGTGCGCGTGGGCGGGATCGGGCGCGTCACCGGCGCCCAGCAGTACGTCGCGGACCTGCGGGTCGCGGACGCGCTGCACGCGAAGCTCGTCACGCTCGACTGTGCCCGGGCGCGGATCGTCTCGGTGGACGCGTCGGCGGCCCGGGCGCTGCCCGGCGTGCACCTGGTCATGACGGCCGACGACCTGCCCCAGCCCGTGCCGCGGTTCGGGCCCCAGTTCAATGACCGGCCCGTCCTCGCCGTCGGCGAGACCAAGTACCACGGCGAGCCCGTGGCGCTGGTGGTCGCCGACACGCGCGAGTTGGCGGAGCAGGCCGCTGCGCTCGTCCGCGTGGAGCACGAGGTCCTGCCGCCGGTGTTCACGCTCGCCGGGGCGCTGGCGGC